>PBOE01000007.1 GCA_002725275.1 Methanobacteriota archaeon | reverse complement strand
ATGCCGGCTTTCCAGCCTGCAAACCCTTGCACTCTGACTTCGCTCGCATCGGTGGTGGGCCACGACTTGACGTGACCAAAGGGGCGGTTTGCTCGCTTGCGCGGGCTGAACGCCATTGATCCACGACGTGGGTGGTTTCGCTTTGCCATCTTGGATTCCTCCAGGGGGTTTCTACAACGCAGTGGCCCCACCGTTGGGGGGCGTACGAGGGCTCATGCAGCGTCGAAGCCGTGACACGGAGGGGCATTCCCACGAGCGGGGAACGCACCAGTTGGGGTCCTCGGGGGATGGCCCATTGTGTCTGGCTACTCACCTTTGAGCACCCCTCCGACTTACACCCCGTATATATGCGGTTCGGTGCAGCCAACCGATGGATTGCGTGCAACGCTATGCCCGTTGAAGGCCTTCAAACCTTTCTGAGAAAATCACGACGATTTGGTTCAAGTGATTCGTGAGGACCCCACATCATCCTTTTGAACCCTAGACTGAACCTCCTCGCCATGGCTCTCGTGGTTCATCCCTTCCTCAAGGATGGCGTTGAAGCACGCGGCTACCAGTTACGCTCACTGGAGCGCATTCTTTCGTTTTCCAGCCTGATGGTGATGCCCACCGGATTTGGGAAAACCGCCGTCGAATGGATGGCCATGGCAGAATTTCTCCGGCGAGGTGCGACCAAGATCGTGCTGGTGGCACCCACCACCGGGCTGGTCGACCAGCAGGTGACCATGGCGCATGAGCGATTGAACCTTCCAACTGAACGCATCGTCGCCTACACCGGTGAGACGGGCCCCGACAAAAGAAAGGCGCTTTGGGACAACGCCACCGTGTTGATGGCCACCCCACAGGTGATCCGNAACGACGCCATGAACGGCGTCATCGACCTCNCCACCGTGGAATTGCTCATCCTCGACGAAGCCCACCANGCTACGGGGAACCACGCTTACGCGCAGGTTGGAAACCTCTACCAGCGCGCCAACCCNCACGGTCGCGTTCTGGCCGCCACGGCGAGCCCAGGCTCAACCTTGCGAAACATCAACGAGGTCCGGACCAACCTCAACGCTCACAACCTCGATCTGTGCAAGCGGAACGAACCGCTGTTGAGTGCCTACGACGTGGACATGAAGATTCACACCCACGTGCTCGACCTGCCCGACACCCTCACCGCCCTTCTCGCACCGCTACGGGCTCACTTCGACGAGGAGGTGGCTCACCTTCAACGGCAAGGNTTCATGCCAACCAAGGAGTACATCGGTACCAACGACATCGAACGAGCACAGCAAAGCGCCAGCCGAGCCATCCAACAGCGAGACATGCGGGGCTACGATGCCGCTCGCCGAGTTGCCGACCTTCGTCGCCTTCACATTTTGATGAACCTCATGCAAACCCAAGGGACAAGCGTCGCGCAGGCCTTTCTCAACCGAGCCGAGGAGGAGGGGCGGAGGGGACGCAAAACCAATCGCATGTTGGCGCTCCCGGTGGTTCATCAGCTTCGGTTGGCCCTCAACGACCTGGATGAACTCCATCCCAAAGCGCCCCTCGTTGCGTCGTTGGTCACGCAGGAACTCAACGCCAAACCCGAAGGAAAAGTCCTCATCTTCACGGAATACAGAGATTCAGTGGAACGATTGGTCCAGTTGCTCAACACTCACGGGAGCGTCAAAGCGGATGCGTTCATCGGGCAATCCTCACGTGGGTCGCAAAAAGGCATGACACAAAAGCAGCAACTGGCGCAGCTCAACCGGTTTCGCAGCGGAGAAATCAACGTCTTGGTCGCAACCTCAGTCGGGGAGGAGGGATTGGACGTGCCCGCTGCAGATTTGGTGGTGCTGTACGAACCCGTTCCCAGTGCCGTTCGTGCCATTCAACGCCGGGGCCGAACGGCCCGCCAGCGGGCCGGTTCCGTCCATGTTCTCATCGCACGCAACACGAGGGACGCCTACGTCCACAAAGCCTCGGAACGACAAGAGGAAAACATGCACCGCCTGATGGGAAAGTTGGTTCGGCAAAAACAACTCAACGAAGCCTACGTGGTGGACGAAGACGCATTGGAATCCTTTGCCGTTCAAACCGACACNGAATTGATCGAAGCCAAGGTGTTCCTCGAAGCAGAGATTCTTCGTCACGGCCCGGCAGAGACCGAACCTCAAAAATCTATAGAAAAGGATACAACGGAACGTATTCGAAACGACAAGGTCGCCCCTACCCTTCGNCCTGACCAACTGCGCCACCGGGAACAATCCAGCCTGTTCGCCTTTGAGCAGGAGGCGTCTGCGNAAGGGGAGCCCATCACGGTGCAAGCGGTTGAAGCCGTCCTGAACGCTGCCGATCAGGAGATTGTGAATCTCAGCGAAATCAATGGGCGTCAAAACCTCATTCTCATCGACCATCGAGAAGGAAGGTCCACCCTTCCAGGGTACCTCCAAGGGCTCGGGTTCCAAACGCAACTCACCCAACTTCCCTGCGGCGATGTTCGACTTTCTGAGCGGGTGCTGATCGAACGAAAGACGGCGAGGGATTTGCTTGAATCCCTCAAAACCGGNCGCCTGCTCCACCAGTGTCGAAGTCTGAAAGTCAGTGCACAACGCCCGTTGTTGTTGGTGGAGACCGGCGGCGAAGGCGCCTACAGCGTTCACCCAAACGCTGTGTTGGGGGCGTTGGCCCACATCACGCTTGACCTCGGGCTCCCCGTGATGATGGTCAAAGGACCGCTTGAGGCAGCCCACTTCATTGGCGTCGCTGCTCAACGTGAACATGACGCCATCGAGCGCCTTCACGCCTTCGTGAGCAGCGATGTGTTGGAAGGTAACTCGCTTCGAGAGGCGATGTCCGTGGCCCAGCGCGAAATCACCTCCCTCGATGAGCGTCCAGATGAACAACATCCTTGGCTGGACGACCGGCTTCAACACCTCGAGCGATGTTACCAACACACGGTGGGACCGCTTTANGACGGCGAACCTGAGCTAAAACCAGCGTTCGATGCNTACGCGCCGGACCTCGGACGGTTGTTCGCCACCAACGCTCGTGAAATGATGGCGCTGAGTGGTTGCACGGAGGCCGTCGCAGAGCGAGCCATGGCTGCCCTGCATGCAGGCATCAAGACCCGATGAGACGAACACGGGTTCGGAGTTGTGCGAGGCGGTCGGGGTAAAACCCGAGAGCGAAGGCCACCAGTTCCGCCAGATGGCAAACGGGGACGCTGGTTCTTTTTCCGCTGACCCTGCCGGCTTTGGACTGGTAGGAATCGAGGTTGATGTGCGAGATCGTGCACGCACTGACCACAAGATCGGCCCCCGATTGAATGGCGTCAGACAGAACGGCGGCCGTCATGGCCAGGGATGAATCCTCNAGGGTGAGCATGGAGGTGGAGCCGACGCTCATGCATTTTGAGTCGTAGTCAACGGGGTGGCCGCCCAGCGCCTCGATGAGTTGTTCCATGTAGGTGGGCATGAACGGGTCGTCTCCTGCGCAGGCCCCGTCGCGTTGCATGTCCGGGCCGTAGTAAGCAGCGATGTTCATCTTGAGGGGGTTCTTGACAGCATCACGAACTTTGTCAAGCCCGATTTCCTCTACGAGGTAGTGAAGCAAATGCCACGACTGGGACTCACCGCTGTACTCAACCTTGGAGGTGCGAGCCACCAGATTGTTGACGGTGCTGGCGTAAACCGGATCCCGCTGCATGTCCTGAGCCGTGTTGCACATGATGGCGTGGCTGGTGGCGCACGTCGTCATCACGTCGAGGCCTTTTGCTTCGGCCAATGCAAGGTTCCGTGCGACCAAGGCGTCTTGCAACTTTGGTGTTGCTTGTTTGATCACGTTGCCGCCGTCGCTGCTTGCACGAGGAAGTTCGACCAGTTGGATGCTCAACGCTTTGCACAACGGCTGGATGCAATCCTCGACTTCGGAAGCACCTGCACGAGCGACGTTTCCGGGGTAGTATGCGATCTTGGGCACCTTCTCACCTCAGAACCGTTGATCGATTTCATTGAACAAGCTGACCACTTCGTGGTAGTTTTCAACGCGGCTGTTGAACATCTTTGGAATTCGTCCGAGCCCGGCTGGTGGCACCAACAACGCCTGGAGGCCCCGGATGGGAGGCCCGCCGTTTCGAGTAAAGGCCAACGCCATGCGAGCTGAAACGCCGCTGAAGACGTTGCTGACCAACCCAAGCGGCCCCAAGACCTGTCGGTACAGGGTGGTTTCGTTCACGTTGCCCGACCACTTTACACTGCGGCCGTACCACTTCACCAGCCGACCGGACTTACCGCCGTACCGGGATTGGTTCAAGAGCGCCCCTCGGGCTTCGTTGAGGGCTCGTGCGGCGAGACGGCCGTCCTCGCCGTAGCGCATCAGGCTGGCGTGGTCGGCTTCGGACCAGACGCCGTCCTTCTCTTGGAGGGAGGTCATGATGCTGCGGCGTTGCTTTTCCGATGTTCGCGGGTCGAGGACTCGGAGCCACTGTTGGAAGTGGACGCCCGGACCTTCGTAGTGCTGGTCGTGTGGGAGGGTGTCGGACATCGCTTGAATCAACTGGAAGGACACCACGTCGCCGGCTTGGTGCAGCGCCGTAGCGGCGGCAGAGTCCATGGTCCCCATCGCTTGACCGGAGGGCAGGTGTTCACCCTCACGAGGATCGGTGCGCATCCAAGGCTCAGCACGGCTGCGGTGGCCTTCGTAGCGGGCGGTGTCAACGACAAGGTCGCGAACAACGGGGTGTCCGGGCAGCGGTTCGATGCGAACACGACCGCCATCCTGCGTCAGATCCCCGATTTGTGCGCAATCAGCGAGCACGATGCGTCCGTTCACTCGGACGCCGGTGGTGGGGGTGCCGGCGGCGCCGCCACGACGGAACGCCAGGCTGCCGTCGAGGTCGCGCTGCATGGTGATGAGCAGGTCCTGAACGGTGGCATGACCGGGAACAGCGCAAGTCAGGGTGTCCCAACCCGATTCACCGGCCTGAGGGCAGTATCGGAACACTTCGAGGGTGATGGTGAGGTCGGCTTTCTCGATGATGCCGGGGGCGAAGTCGCCCTCAACAACGTCGTCATCGTCGCCAGCACCGTAGGCCATCATCTCTTCGAGGAGTTCAACCTGGAGCGTGCCGGACTCGTCGACGCAGGCCAGCATGGGGAGGGCTTGCTCGACCCAGATTTTCCAGGGCGGTTCGAAGTCAACGTCACATTCCTGAATGGGGTAAGCCTCGATACCACCCAACGCAGCGAGTTTGTTGTTCCAGTCATGACCGGCCTTGCAGAACTCGTCGTAGGCGGTGTCGCCGATGGCGCAGACGGAGAAGTGAACGTTGCCCAAGGCTGGACCGTTGGCGTTGATGGCGTTCCACATGCCGTCAGCGTTGTCGGGCATCTCCCCTTCACCCCAGGTGGAGGTGATGATCATGACGCGCTTCATGGTCGCCAGTCGAGCGGGGTCGAAACCGTCCATGTCAACGATGTTGGGCTCAAGGCCGTAATTGGAAGCAAGTTTCGCTGTCTTTTCCGCCAGGCCGGCAGCGTTTCCGGTTTGCGATCCAAAGAGGATGTTGATCGAACGGTCGCCGGCGAACACCGCATTCAGGGCGTCCGACACGCCGGCGGCGGGAGCCACAGCAGCAGCGGCTGCAGGAGCGGCAGCCTCGACTTCGACCGGCGCTGCCTCTGCGACGGCCTCGGCTGCGCCGTCGGTGACCAATTCGTACTTGATGACTTCAACGGGACAGGCCTCGGCGGCTTCGATGATGATGTCGCCCAGTTCTGCTCCGAGGGTGCCGACCAGAGGGGCGCCGCCAACGTTGCGGTCGAAGGCACCATCGGTGCGAACCGCAGCCAAGATGTAGGACGATTCGTCGGTGACCTCGAAGACCTCTGGACAGATGTCCTGACAAGCATCGCAGGTAATACAATCTTCGTCAATCCAAACTTTTGCGACCGATGCCATGAGATGACCTCTCGCTCACGCTCTGTGAGTGTTCTTAGCGAGCCTTGAGTGGCCTTTGAAGGTTATTGTGAAACCACAGGCTAAACAGGCTTCCCGTGGTTCGTTTTTGGACTTATTTTGTAGCAAGATTTTGGACTCACATGTGGAAGTCGCCCATGTCACCCATGCCCTCGTCCATCGGCACGCCTTTGGAGGAGATGACATCGTCGATGCGGAGGATCATGATGGCGGTTTCCGTGGCGGATTGAATGGCTTGTTCCACCACACGGACGGGCTCAACCACGTTCGCTTCTTTCATGTCGACCACGCCGCCTTCGTACACGTTGATTCCAGCGTGGGTTTGGCCGTCTGCGTGCGCCTTTCGGAGCTCAATCAGGGTGGTAACGGGGTCGAGGCCTGCGTTCTCTGCCAGGGTGCGAGGGATGATTTCAAGAGCTGAAGCAAAGGCCTCGATGGCCATTTGTTCTCGTCCGCCAACGGTTTCAGCGTACGTTCGGAGGTCGCGGGATACGGCTGCGAGGACGCTCCCGCCGCCGGTGAGCACGGCGCCGTCTTCCCAAGCGACGGACACCACGCCAACGGCGTCATCAAAGGCTCGACGGATCTCATCGACCACGTGTTCCGTGCCGCCACGAAGCAAGACGGAGACGGATTTGGCTTCGGGACAACCCGTGATGAAAGTCATGTCGGAGTCGCCGATCTTCTTTTCCTCGACCCGTGATGCAGCACCGAGGTCTTCGGCGCTCATGTCCTCGAGGTTGGTGATGATGGTGCCGCCGGTGGCCTTCGCCAGTGCTTCCATGTCAGACTTCTTGGCCCGGCGAATGGCAAAGATGCCCTTCTTTGAGAGGTAGTGCTGGGCGAGTTCGTCAATGCCTTTCTGGCAAACGAGAACGTTGGCACCGGCCTTTTCGATGGTGTTGACCAGGTTGCGAATGTAGTTCTCCTCTTCCTCGAGGAAAAGGGCCAATTGGTTCGGGTCGGTGATCTGAATCTTCGCATCGACTTCGGTTTTCTTCACTTCGATGGCGGAGTTCACGAGGGCAATCTTGGCCTCGGAGACGCTGCGAGGCATACCAGCATGGACGCGCTCTTTGTCCAGGAGGATGCCGTCGATGAGCGAGGAATCCTTGATGGAACCGCCCTGACGCTTTTCGACCTTGATGTCGGAGAGGTCAACCAATCGCTCGTCGTCCTCGATCACGCCAACGGCGTTGACGGCTCGCACGCAAATGTCGGCCATGAACGACTTGACGGCGCCGGCTGATTTGCCCGTGAGCGCTGTTTTGGCGACTTCCTGAAGCACGCCGTCGTCGTTCTCGGTGGAAATGCCATGACCTTCCATGAGGCCGATGGCTCGTTCTGCAGCGAGGCGGAAACCCTCACAGATGACGGTTGGGTGCACGTTCTGCTCGATGAGGTCCTCGCTGCGCTTGAGCAATTCACCAGAAAGAATCACCGCAGACGTGGTGCCGTCGAAGCAGTGCTGTTCTTGGGTCTTGGCGACCTCGATGATCATCTTGGCGGCAGGGTGTTCAATGTCCATTTCCTTGAGGATGGTGGCCCCGTCGTTGGTGATGACCACGTCGCCCATGGAATCAACGAGCATCTTGTCCATGCCCTTGGGCCCCAAAGTTGAGCGAACAGCATCGGCAACGGCCTTGGCCGCAGCGATGTTGTTGGATTGGGCCGTTCGGCCTCGGGTGCGTTGCGTACCGTCTTTCAAAATGAAGATGGGTGCTTGTCCGTTTCCATACATGTGTGAGCCCTCCGGCATGGTTGGCGAGGTTGCCTGCATCTTGAACCCTACGCTTGGCCGGCGTGGGTGAAGAAAACGCCTCAGGGTTGATTTTGGTCAAGCCACTGCTGGCCGTAGTGCTTCCACTGCTCCATGGTCCAGCCGGCTGGGAGGCCCCCTGCTGGCAGAGGCGGTCCATCGTCAGCGGCCGCTGGAGCAGGGGCGACGGGCGCAGGGGCAGGAGCGGGTGTTGGCATTGACGTGGGGACCGAAGGCGCCGCAGCGACCGCACCGTAGGTGGCCGTTAGGCTGTCTTCATACCCGTCTTCACCCCACTTGGCGTATTCGTCTTCCTCTTCTTCGGTTCGCAAGATGGCCAAGAGAATGACGACACCGCCGACAAGAATGAGGATGAACACACCCCACATGGCGATGACATCGAGTTGCAGGCCGGTCTCATCCGCAGCAGCGTCAGCCTCGCTGTCCATGCGGACCAGCGTGACTTCCATGACGGCGTTGGCGGCATCGCTGACCGTTTCGGACCTTGCCCAAACCGTCAGGTTGACCGTGAGGGTGTCCCCGTTGAGGTTCTTGAGCGTGGTTTCGGTGACGTCCACCGTGATGGTGATCTCTTTGGTCTCGCCGGTGGCCATGGTGAAATCTTTGTCAAGGCGAGCGATGGAAGAGCGGAACCACGAGTTGGACTCGCTGGTGTCCAGATCCATCACAACACGCTGGCCGGTGGTGTACTGGTTGACGATGCGAACGTTCACCTCTACTTCGCCCTCCTCGGCGACTTCGACGGGTGGAATGGCGAAGATTCTGAGCCAGTTCTGCGAGCCGACCGTGTAGGTCGCTTGGCCGGTCGCGCTGATGCTGCTGTCGGCCACGCTCGTCGCGATGACCTGCAGGGTCAGTTCGCCCTCCGTGCCATCAATGAATGAAAATTCAACCGAGACGTTGTAGCTGGCACCGATGTCAATTTCCGGCGTGTTGCCGTTGATGAGGCCAACAAAGGCGGCGTTCATACCCGACGGGACATTCAGGCTCATGGCAAAGCTGTCCGGGCTGTTCCCGTCGTTTCGAACCTCGAACGACATGGTTTGAGGCAGGTCCCCGGGGATGTACGACTGGCCGGTTTCTTCGTCCGATACGTACACCGCAGCGGTCTCGAGAATTTCGATGATGAGTTCCACGGAATCGTAAACCGATTCATCGTCAACGCTCGTGGCGGTAACAGTGACGGAGTAGTAGCCCGGGTTCAGCCCGATGGGCATGGCCAGTTGGACGACCACGGTGGTTTCGCCGTCCCAGGCGTCAAGCACTGGAGATTGGTCGGCCGGAAGGGAGGCTTGGAGGCGCCAGTTGCTTTGGCCGATGCTCAGGTTGTATTGCTCGTCGTCGTTGCCAAGGTTGAACAGGTTCAGATAAAGAGACTTGGAGATCCCGTTCGCTGCGCCAGTGAACGTGTTCTCCTCAGCCACGAGGTCGACATGCCGGAGGACGGGCACCTCGATGTTTCGAACCAGCACGTCGGTGCCGAACAGCGCCGTGCTGCACGAGGGGCAGGTCGCTCGCAGGTTGAACGAAACCGTGCCGGGGTTGGCGAGTTCGGGCGAGGAAAGGTTGAGCACCAACTCCACCCGCTGACCCTTGTACAGCGTGATGGGGTTCGGTTGGATCACGCCCGTTTCGTTTTGGATGAGGCCCAGCCAGCCCGAGTTGTCGGAAAACGTCGTGGCGAGGTTGAACGCAGCGTCGCGGTTGCCGGTGTTCTGGAGACGGAAGTTTACGAGGCCGTAATCATCGGGGCCGATGGTGGCGGCAACGAGCGGAACCGAGGAGGTCAGGGCCACGCTGAATTGTTCGCTGACGGCCAAATCCATGCCCAATCGGGCCTTTTCACCGAGTTGAGCACTGCTGGCGTCGGTGAGCCAGAGGTTCCAGTCCTGTTGCTGAACCTCGGCACCGGCGGGCACCGTGAGGTTGGCCCAGAACTCGACCGTCTTGCCCGCACCCAACGGCGGCATGATAACGTTCGTGCCGTGGTTGTTGCTGCCCTCGATGTCCATGCGGATGATGGGGTAGGGTGCCATCCAGGAATCGTTGGTGACATTGGTTTGGAGACGAATGGTGGCGGGGGCATAGCCGTTGTTGGTCAGGGTGCAGTAGAGCGTGGCCATCTGATTGGGGGCGATGGTGTAGCCGTTGAGCGGGTTGTCGCACTGCATGTCAACGGTGTAATCGGTGACGCGGCTCACACCGAAATGGACAAAGTCGTCCACGTGGAACCCTTCACTGGCCACGCTGCTGTCGGACGTGAAGAGCATGGAGAAGGTGTAGGAGCTGCCGCCAAGGAAGACCTCAGGGTTGGCGAGGTTGGGGATTTGCTCCCACGTGACTTGCGGGTCCCACGACAGGTTGGTCCACTGGCCGGGAGCGGCGCTGGGGTTACCCTGAGCGATGTCCCATGAAATGGATTCGAACGGGTCATCAATGTTGCCGGATCCTCGCCAGAGTTCCATGGAGACCGAATCACCGGCGGCCATGCTGCCCCAAGCCTGAATGTGGAATTGGCTCGAGACAAACTCGTTGGAGTAGAAGAGCATTCTGCACAGCCACGTTTGGTAGGTCTGACTCATGCCGGCGTCAAGCACGTCGGTGTCACATTGACCGCCTGAGGCACCAACGCGGGCGTGGACCAAGCGGGTGGCCTCAGCGTTAGAGGGGTAGTTGCTTCCGGGGGTCGAGTGGCGGAAATGCTCGGAACCGGCGGCGCTTGCGGTCGCATCGGTCTGCCAGGAACCGCCTCCAGTGGCGTCGCCGCCGTCAGCAGGGTACTTGGCCGAGATAAAGCCGGGACCTTGACCTTGGAACCCGTCCATCTCGTCGGCGACGACGGCCACGGGGACGGTTTTGTCTCGCTGGTCGTTGGCGTTCTTGTCGTCGTCGGCAAAGTTGACCGTCGCCCGAACGATGAGACCACCGGACAAATCGTTGGTCGAGGTGTTAAGAACGGAGTGGGCTGCGGATGGCGACCACACGAACACGTGATTGTAGGACTGCCCACCGGTCAGCGGGTTGGTAGTGAAATCAAAAGATTCCATCACGAAGCCGATGGGGTGAACGATGTCCACGGAAACGGGGGCAGCATCACCGATACCCGAGGCCCCGAAACGCTGGACGGCCACCGTGACTTCGATGTTCTGGTCCATGAAGACGTAATCCATCACCGTCCCGTCGGACTGAACCCACTGAGAGGCCGCCACGGTA
The DNA here is from genome assembly GCA_002725275.1 of Methanobacteriota archaeon. The sequence goes on along the minus strand of PBOE01000007.1, from coordinate 6,400 downwards.
GCGTTGCCCAGCGAGATGGATTTGACCGTGAAGTCGTCGTTGGTGCCGCCGCGCCCGGAAGCGGCTTGAGCGGGAACGACCATGTTCATGGCGAGGGTTTGCATCAAGAGCAGCACGACAATGGTGAAGGGCATCATTCGGCGCATGGACATCAGCATCCTTGGCGAACACGATGGAGCATAAGAAGGTCGCCTTTTGATGGGCGAGGGGACCGAATCGGAAATCATCGTTCTTCGTCCGGCTGCAGGCCGAATCCACGAATCACCGGCTCGTCATGACCGGGCTTGCGAGCGTCAGTCTCGGGTGTCGAGGTGGAAACCCGTTGCGCCAGCCCGTCGAAGTCCAGGTCGTCAACCATGGAGGACGTGTCTTGCTTGGTTTGAGGCAGCGGAGGGTCTTGGTGGGCCACGGGAACGACGACCTGTTGGACCACGGCCGGCGTGTAGGTCGGTGTGGTGGGGGTTGCCGATGCCTGGGCGACGTCAGCGGCGATTTGGTCCAAACCGGCTGAAAGGCTGTCAATTTGGTCTTGGGTGTCGTCNTGAGCAGAACTCACACCGGGACGCATCCACGCCGGCGGTTCACCCGCTCCACCGCCCAAGACAGCCAGCGTCGTNAAGGCGGCCATCGGCATGACNGCCAACGCCGTGAGGAGGTTCAGGAAGGACGTTTCCGGGGTTGAGCCGGCCGAGATCAGCGATTCGAACAGTTGTTGTTCAAAGGCGATGTTGAGGGCGACGTCCTCGCCAAGTGCCCGCTGAACGATGTAGGACGATAGCTGGCCCATCGACCAGAGCAAAAACACGGGAAAGGCCCATGAAATACGGAGCGTGTTACCCAGAAATTTTCGGCCCAGCGAGGCCACGGTGATGTAGCGACGGGCAAATCCAGGGAAAACACGGATGGACAAGTAGAGACACATGGCGTAAAGCAACAGCGCCAGTTCCAACTGACGGTTTTGGTGGACCACCCCTTCGGGAAACATCAGCACCAGCGAAAGTGGAATTGTGGCCAAGAGCACCTGAAACGGAATCGCCAAAAGGATGAGCGAGCCGCGCGTCGTCCACAAGGCATGACCGGAAGCAAATCGGTCGTACACCAGGGTCGAGAGTTGACCGTGGGCGGACGCAGCGTAGCGTTGACGGGCTTCGAAACGATGGACGGAACTTCCCCGGTGACGGGTCAGACCNAGCGCCAGGCGCCAACCGCCCGCCTCAATCACCCGCANCGGGGTGAACCCACCCATGCCGAGCGCCAGCGTGAGGGCGAGCATGCCGTAGAACAACGAAGCCATGCCGATCCACGGGATCATGTCCACCTCGATGCTCAGGCGAAAATCACCGCCCTCCGCCGTGAACACGAGCAGGTACGTCAACCCAAACGCGGCCATCGGGGTGAGGAAAATTTGGCCCAACAACTGCCCGGTGAGACCGACCCGAGCGACCAGTGAACCGACCGTGGCGCGGCCTTCCATGCGCTCCAGCCAACGCGGACTTTTCTCAAAGGTTGCCCTTGTCAACGGGACGAGGTGCCTATTCTTGTTGCACAACGGGTTCGGGGAGCGGCTCCGCCAGTGGATAGCCGTCGGTTATCAGCAACCGCAGGGTGCCGCTGAGGCGCCCGTCGGACCGAGGCCGCCCGAGGTCGGGGCGGGGGGTGCGAGAAAGGACCGCCCCGCACGTGGTGCAGGAAATGGCTTGCAACATCCACGACGGCGTCGGGACACTGCAACAGGCCTCCGTGCGGCTGCGGTTCATCACGGATTGAAGTTCCACGGCGAGGTCTTTGGTCCAGGGTGCGGGGCGACCGGCGAGGTACATCTGCAAGCGAGAGAGGATCATCCAGGTCGAGGCCACCCACAGACCAAAACCAAACACGGGCGAGCCCCAGCGAAGGCTGGCAGCGCCGAAGGCCAGCACGAGGATACCAACGACCAAACTCAGCCAGTAGAAGACCCGCAGGTGAAGCACGCGCTGGGTCAGGTAGGGCGAGAGCGGAACCGGTTCGGGGTGGGGTGGAAAGCGGAGATTGAACCCCTTAGCTCGCGTCATCAGAAGCGTCGGGAGGCGTGGACCCACGTGGCCGATACCGGCACCAAGGGAAAACAAAGCCACGACTTCGAGCACGGACACGGTTCTCTCCTCAGGCTTGTTGAAGACGCTTCAGGGTGGCTTCGACCTTGTCCATGCCCCTCGCGATGTCCGCCTGACTGATGGTGTAGGCAAATCGCAGGTGGCCCTCACCCGACGGTCCAAACGCACTTCCCGGCGAGCAAAGAACACCGTCCCGCAGCAGTTCCATGGCGATGTCTTCAGAATTCATGCCGGGAACATCGACCTTGGGGAAGACGTAGATGGCGCCTTTGGGACGATGACACTGGACGCCGGGCATGGCGTTTAATCGGTCCACGATAAGGTTGCACCGCTGTTGAAATTCGGCCGCCATGACCGAAGGGTAATCGTTGGCCTGCTCCATGGCTTCCAGCACGGCGTATTGCATGGCGTCGTTTGAACACGCTGAAATGTAGTATTGAATCTTCACCACCTGCTTCATGGCCTCGAGATTGGTGGAAATGATGTAGCCAATGCGCCAGCCCGTCATGGCGAAGGTCTTGGAAAACGAATTGACCACCATGACCTTGTCGTAGCCGGTTCCCATGAAAGAAACATGGTCCTCCTCGAAGACGATGCGGTCGTAAACCTCGTCAGAGATGAGCCACAGATCGTGCTTTTTTGCAAAAGCGAGCAATTCGTCTCGTTGTTCCTCGTTCAGCGTTCCACCCGTGGGGTTGCTGGGGAAATTGTAGAGGATAGCGACGGTGTTTTCGTCAACCCGTGCTTCCAAATCGGCCACCTGCGGGATGAATTCGTTTTCAAACAGGCACGGGTAATACTTCGCCTCCCCGCCCACGAGCGTGGCGTCCGGCCCGTACAGCGGAAAGTAGGGCTCGGGCAGCAGGATGTTCTGCCCGGGGTTGATGACGGTCATGAACAAGTTCAGCAACGCATTGGTGCCCGACATGGTCATGCAGACGTTGTTCTCGTCCATGCCGGTTTGGTAGTCGGCCCATGACGCTGCAATCTTCCTGCGAAGCGCAGGCAAGCCGGCCGTCGTGGTGTATTTNTTGCGCCCGTCAAGCATGGCTTGGTGGAAGGCTTCAATGGCCACGGCAGGGGGTTGAAAGTCGGGTTCACCCAGCCCAAACGAGATGACATCATCCCCGGCCAAATCGAACATCTTGCGCACGCCCGTTGGCTGAATCGCAAGGGCTCGGTCGCTGAAGTTGCCCATGGCGAACGGACACCCGTCCTCCATTTGAATGCAATCACGATTTGGGGGGCTTGGTGCCCGCCTTCTTCTCCTTCTCGGCCGACGTTGGGTCGTCGAGCAGCACGGCTTCAACCGGTTCGGTTGGCATCAGGGACCGAAGGGTGGCGGGCGGATCGATTTTCGCACCCTGAACCAGCAGACCGATGAGAATGAGAAGCACAAGGAACGCACTAAGGGTGAACAGATTCGTATCANAACCACCCGCCGCATCGCCGCTTTCCCCGGTGCCGAGGACCGTGGAGAAGACCGACAGCGAAGGAGCGCCTTGGTCGTTCAGCCCCCGGACTTCAACGGTTTGATTCCCCGCNGCGAGGACGGCGGGGTCGAGCGCAACGACCCATTCGAAGCGCTCAAGGGCGCCCAACCCGCCCTCGACGGTTTCATAGGCGGCCTCCATCCATTCGCCGTCGTTGATGCGGAACTCAACCTTGGAGACTGAACCCGCTTGACCCCAGGCCAGACCGCGAATCTCATGGAGGCCGGTGGTGGCGTTCACGCTCGAGTTGAGGATGTGGACTTGCGTCGAAACATCAACGCTTCCTGTCAGGTTCTCTTCAGCGAGGTACATCGCCATCTTGACGGCCTCGTAAGCGTCCACCATACCCCAGCCGAAATCACGGTTCCAGAAGGGGTCAACGTCGGGAGCGGAGGCCTCGCCTCGGCGTTCGGCCGTGAGCTTCAGAATTTCTTTCATCTCGGCCGTGGTGAGGTCAGGGTTGGCTTCGATCATCATGGCGAGGATACCAGACACGGACGGTGTGGCGTAGGACGTACCGGAGCCGCGCCCCGTGTAGCCGTTGTCTTCGGCCGAGCCCCCGAGCAGGTTGACACACCCGCTGGAGGTCACGCAGCCTTCTGCTTGGACGATGTTGGAGCCCGGGGCAGAAACCTCGGGTTTGAGTTCGTTCAACGGGTTACCGTCGCCGTTGTCTCGGCGCTGCCCACGAGAGGAATAGCCCGCAACCGTGTCGTCGCTTCGGTCAACGGTGTTCTGGTCGTCGGTGGCGCCCACCGTGATGGACAGGCTGGAGGAACCCATCCCTGAGAGGCCGTCGTTGTCCGGGCCATCGTTGCCCGCTGCCACGCTGACCACCACGCCGAGTTCCATGGCCTCGTTGAGGATGCGGCTGTGCATGTCTTCGCCGTCCGAACCGCCGCCTTCGTGGGACGTGATGCCCCACGANAGGGAGATGATGTCAATGCCGTAATTGGCTTCGTCCGCACCCTGCCAGGCCGTGTCCCGATTGTCGATGATCCACTGCAGTCCGTTCATGGCTGATTCGTAGAACTCCTGAGCGAGCAGGTAATTCTCGAACGGACCTGCTCCTGCGTCCGTGCCGATGCGAACGTCAACAAGGTCGGCGTCCGGCGCCGACCCGTAGAAGTCGGTCTGTGCGCCGCTGGCGTCAATGCCCGTGGCGGCGGCCATGCCCATGCAGGCGGTGCCGTGCTGATGGCCGTCATCGGGGTCGTAAGTGCCGTCGGTTTCACGAACACCCCCGGCCGTGCAGGTTGGGTCGGAGTGCANGTAGCAGACAGCGTCGTAGCCGGCAATGAATTTCTGGTTNAGTCCGGGGTGTTCGTTGTCCACGCCCGTGTCGACCATGGCGATGTTGACGTCCTTCCCGGTGAAGCCGAGGTCCCACGCTCCCATNGGGTAGAACGAGGAGTTTCGCGCCTTGACCGCCGGTGTTTGGATGTCGCCGTAAAGCACGATGTTGCCGTACCGTTCCACCATCACCACGTCCTCAAGAGCGGCGAGTTGGAACACAAGGGANGCATCGACTTGACCCAGCAAGACCGCATCCACGGACTCGATCACATCAACCACGCTGAGGTTCATCGCTTCGAGTTCGGCGAGGTGTGCTTCGTCGACGGCGACGCCGTAAGACAGGCCGATGCCGGTGGAGCCGACGTGAGTCTCGAGGCTGTCGTGAATGGCGTTTCGGTTCTGGTCGAGCGCTGTTCGCTCCCACCACGGCGTGTTGTCGTTGAGCCAAGTTGCCTCAGCCTGCTGGGGAACATCGAAACCGTAGCCAACNGGCCTCCACTGGAGGCCTTCCGAATCAACGGATTCCCAACCGATCGGTTCGGATTGAACGTACAGCGAGCCGGTGACCGGCCCCATCAGCAAGGCAAGCACGACCACGGCCAACGTTCGACGCATGTTCTTCCCCAACCACCCCGAGCATCGTGTTCGGCATCAACCTAACGCTACCTCTGCCGACGAACGCACACCGTGTCCGAGGTCGTGCCGGGCGAATCTTTTATTGAAAAAAAATGGGGATGAGTCCCCATGGAACCACGCCACAAGTTCGGAAACCTCACGCTGTTGCTGGCGCTTACTTCCTTCTTGCGGACTTTCCGAATTTTGGCGTCCAACCCTATGTNACGGGCTACACCGTTGCAGAATTGGAAGCCATGTACGACGCATCGGAGGAGGTGGTCGGCAACTACCAGTTCACGGTCACCGGAGACCCCGAAGCAGGCGAAGACACCATTCAGTGCCAGCGGGACGACTCCAGCGTGACCGTTCGTGTCTTCATTGAGNNCCTTGTTTACGATGTGAACATCGTCGAAGCAATGGATTGAGGTGGGAGCAGAGGGATTTGAACCCCCCCCAGCGGATTTCTTCTGAAACTGCGCATCAGATGGGCAGTCTGCAGGATTGCAACGGGTCGGCGCTCCAGTTGGTCATCAACTTCAGCAAACCCACTCGTCGTCATTCCCGTGCAACTGGAGCCCGCGATACTACCAAGCTATACTATACTCCCGTGTTGTTACCCTCAGCATCAGTTCTTGGCCTGTCGGCGTGCACGCTTTCGGCGTCGCAACTTCTTCTTGCGCCACTTCCAACGTTGGTTGCCAGTTTTTTTCCAAGCACGTGAACCTCGCTTCATGGTGAACAGCCCTCCCACTTGCCTTCCCTATATGAGAGCATCGTCTATGGTGCACGCCCCGTTTTGGCCAAAAGTATACGCCGGTTCACCAACCCTCAAGCATGGACATCCCTTCGTTGCTGGCCGAGAACATCACCCAAGGATTCCTGATTGGTTTTCTCGTTGGCCTC
>PBOE01000006.1 GCA_002725275.1 Methanobacteriota archaeon | reverse complement strand
TCATCGTGCTGCTGGCAGCCATGAACAGCGTGGCGATTATTCTTCGAGAGCATTTCCGTAGGAGGTTGAACCCATGAGTGAAGAAATAGGCGGCGAGTTGGTCCCGGATTCCACCCGAGACCTCGATATTGACGGTGAATTGGATTTGATGATTGAAGACTTGGACCTCTGGTACGGTTCAAACCAGGCGCTTTACGGCGTCTCGCTTCCCATAGCAAAGAACAGTGTCACAGCCCTGATCGGCCCATCCGGTTGCGGCAAAAGCACCCTACTGCGTACCATCAACCGCATGAACGACCTCATTCCCATTTGCCGATACGAGGGGAAGATCACCAAAGGGGACCTCGTCATCACCGACAAAGGCGCCGACCTGGTCGAGCTGCGTAAGAGCATCGGCATGGTTTTTCAGCGCCCCAATCCGTTCCCGAAATCCATCTACGAAAACGTGGCCTACGGTGTTCGTCTCCATCACCAACCCACGCGTGAAGAATTGGATGCGATTGTCGAAAAGAGCCTCAAGCGCGCCGCAATTTGGAAAGAAGTCGCCGAACGCCTCCACGACCTTGGGACGTCTCTNTCNGGCGGTCAGCAGCAACGCTTGTGCATCGCTCGAACGATTGCCATTGAGCCCGACGTCATCCTGATGGACGAGCCGTGCAGCGCGTTGGACCCCATCGCCACCGCCGCCATCGAGGAACTCATTCTCGAACTCAAGAAGGATTTCACGGTCGTCATCGTGACACACTCCATGTCGCAAGCCGCTCGTGTCAGCGATTATACAGGGTTCATGTACCTTGGAAGGATGGTGGAATTCAACAAGACCGAGAAGATTTTCTCCGAACCGGACCAAGAATTGACCCAGCGGTACATCACGGGACGCTTTGGCTGAGGTGAACAAACATGCCCATTCGAACAGGACTCGACGAACGAATGAAATCCATTCAACAGGATTTGAGAGAATATTTTGAAGAAGCCAAGGATGTCTATTCCGACGCCATTGACGCTTTTACGAAACTTGACCGCGAGGTCTATTCAGAGGCCAAAAAAGTCCGAGCAAAGGCACGTGAAGTGAATTGGGATTTGACCAACAACCTTCTCCTCATTCTTTCCTTGAACCAACCGCTGATGAAGGATCTCCGCATCGTTGCGACCTACTTGCGAGCCGTGGATACCGTGGAACGACTCATTCGTCACGCCCGAGACATCGCCCGTTCAGACCGTTCGCTGGATGAGAATGCCGATCAACTTCCATCCGACATCGTGGACCCCGTAAGGTCCATGCACGGCTCATTGAATTCACTCATTGACATCACCATCGAGTGCCTGACCAACGGCGGCGAGGTCCCTGCAGATGAAGTCCGAGAACACTGGACGGCCGTCAAAGCCTCCCATGCAGAAGCGGTGGCTGCGCTGTCCATCCTGAAATCGGATACGCTTGGAGGAAAGGCCATGCGGCTCGAAGTCATCAACATCGTGAGCCGCGTGGACCGGTCCGCCTACAACATCGTTCGACTGAACGGCATGTGGCACCACGCCCTGAACAACGAGAACATCATTCTCGATTGATGGCCCCACCACTCTAAGAGAAATCTGCGAAGCGTACAGCAGCCAGGATCCTCACCAACACGCCATGAGGAATGGCGCTCGGTTCTCACCCTGTGATGCTTCACGGACGACGGGTCAGCTTGCTTGCGTTGCAGGAGCGTCCTTTGTCCACCAGGAACTCACGTCCATCGCTCGCGCAAGCGCCCATAACGCTGCTGGAATCAAGGCGTACGTGAAGATGGTACCGGGTCCCCACGCCCACGCGTCAAACCACCCGTCGACCAGCATGGGGTGCGGCCAGAACGGCGCCATGCCCCAAATCCCCGTGTGCGAAGGCAGGTCCAGCAGAAGATGCGAGAGGTAGGCGATGGAGAGCAGATGTTCCCACTTGGCATATCGGAACAGCGGCACGACGACGATGGCCCAGAACAGCAGGCTGTGGGACAGGTACCACACGGCCCACGTTGGGTGGTTGACGATCCATTCGTTGTTGTAGAAGGCCTCGGGCGTGGGATACCACAGCGTTGAGTTGGTCTTCATCCCCAAATACAGGTAGCTGGGCAGGTTGGCCAGGTCGGGAAGGAGAGCGCCAGCGACTCCCTTGAGTTGCCGGTGTTGGATGCGTTTCGGAGCGCACTCACCGATCGCAGCGCCGACCACGGCGTGAAAGAGGAGGTCCATGGAGGTCCACAGAAGTCCAAGGATTTCTATGTGCCCTTGGGTTGAGAATGAAAGAGTGCAGGAGGCAGGATTCGAACCTGCGAACCGTTACGGACTGGGACCTCATCCCAGCGCCTTTGACCAAGCTGGGCGACTCCTGCGCCGACCTTCGCTCTTCCCCCGCGTATATCAACACCGCGACCTTTCCTCAAGCCTGATCGTCGAAGAAGACGGCCACTTCGTCCAGCGATTTTCGATGAATGTCCGGCACCTCAGCACCCTCTGCTGGATAGCCCACGGGCATGACAAGCATGGCTTCCTCGTGCTTGGGGCGGCCGAGGAGTTCTCGAAGGAACCCCATCGGCGAGGGCGTGTGGGTGAGGGTCACCAGGCCCATGTTGTGAACGGCTTGGATGAACATCCCGGCGGCGATGCCGCAGGATTCAACGGTGTAGTAGGTGGGCGCCCATTCGCCGTTGTCCCGTTGACGCTTCTTTTGTTTGAACAGCACGACCACCCAGGGTGCGTCCGTGAGGTGGGGCTTGATGGCGTCGGTTCCNAGAGGGGCCAGCACTTCCGACCAGGCTTCCGGCATGCGCTCGCTGTACGTTTTCCGTTCTTCAGCCTCGGCGGCTTCACGCAGTTTCGTCTGCAATTCATCGCTTCGGATGGCGACCCAGGTCCACGGCTGAAGGTGGGCGCCGTTGGGGGCGGTTGAGCCGGCCAGAATGGCCAGTTCGATGAGGCGTCGGGCAACGTCGCGGGAAGAAAAGTGGCGCGTGGTTCGGCGTTGAGCGAGTTCGGCGTAGTTGGCCTCGGCCAGCGCCAACATCGTTTCCGGTGAACGCTCGGTCCATTCCAGCGGGATGAANGGGTGGTCGTCCACGATCTCACCTCTTCAAATCCATCCGTAAACTCCGTTCAGGAGGTACAGGCAAAAGCCCAGCGGCACGGCGTACAGTGAGAACCGCCAGAGCGAGTACACCCAAGGGCGGTCGCCGATGACCCCTTCCACCGTGTCGCCGACGGCTTCTCCGACGNTGGCGACGAGNTCCTCGGCCAGAACGTCTTGCATGGGTGCAGGTGATTTGAGCGCCTATGTAGCGTTTTTTACGCTTCCTCCACCGAGGTATCAAGGTTGATTTGAATCTCGTTTCGACGCATGAACGGCAACGTTGTCCACGGGTTCTCGTAAACGGCCAGCACGGCCGGTCCGGAACCACGCAATCCCTCCCGAACGATGGCTGCTCGTAACTTTTCCTCGACGCGCTCCGTTTTTCGGGGCGTTGTTCGCCCAGAGAAGGACATCACTGCCACTCGCTGCTTGGGCTGCGCCACCAGAAGCACGCCCGCATCGTGGGGGGTTGGCAACGCCTCCAGGTCGTAAGCGGACGGCATGGTGAACGCCAACCAGCCCGCACCCTTCTCCTCCCACATGCTGACCGGAGCCGTCATGGCGATGGATTCGCCNGTTTGATTTCCGCCGAAGATGTAGCCCGCTACGCGACGAAAACCCCTCGAGGGAGCGTTGCCCGCTGTTTGAACGCGGGCTTGCACGTTGGTGGCGTAATCCCGCACCTCAAAATCACTGTAGGTCNGTACGAGTTCGTAAGCCGGCTCTTCAATGTTGGAAGCCACGGACCACTCACTCCCTTCACGTTCTCGAAAGGCTGTGCTCGTTTGGCCAACGTCCNCGCAGGCGCAGCCATGCTTCGCTGCAGAACATCAACCCGTACACCGACGCCANCCAGAGCGTNGGCCGCCCCCACGTAGAGAGGGCGGAATCATCGGGGAGCACACCGCTCTGGAACGCCAAGAGGCAGCACAACCACACCAAGGTGGCTCCGTGAACCATCCAACGGACGGCACTCAGGAGTTCCCGGGAGGTGGCTTTCATCTCCGTGAGTTCGGCCTTGGTCAGCAGGGCGGAAACGCCGACGATCTTGTCCAGCGCGGTCCCACCGTTCCAGCGAATGCGTCCAAGTTGAAATCGCGTGAGGTACTCAATGCCCGAAAAGAGGGTGACCCAGACCACGACCACCTCAAGGAAGGGCTCAGCGCCACGCAAGTCAAGCGAGCCCCACACCGTCCAGCCGAGCAAGACCCACAACCAAATCACCTGAAGCATTTGGAAGGTGTGGGCAAATCGNCTCAACTTCTGCAACAGTTCCGTGTCATGGCCGAGCACCCATTCGAGCACCAACACACCGACGGCGGCCAAGCACGTGGTCGCACTGACGAGGAGCCACCATCCCGAAAGGTCGGCGTCCCGCCACGCAAGCATCAGCGCCGCCATGACCCAGCCGAGGACGAGCACCGTGGCGACGTTGGTCGCCGCNTGCATGGTGTAGAGCGGGTCGCGACCGTCTCGAAGAACGGCCAATCCGCCCATGAGTTTGACTTCAAACGCCGAATCGTCCACGATTCCGTGGCCGGCCGCCGCCATGCCACCAGCGGATTTGATGCGTGCGGCTTCAACGATGCTTTGTGCAGCCCCGTGTTCCCATGAATCGCTGCCGCCCCACGATGAGCCACGGCTGGCCGCGTGGGCGGCTCCCGTCCCACGGGAGCGACCTCCCCCGGCTGAACGGGTCTTGGCCCACGCTCGAATTTCAGGCGTGATGATCTCCTCCACCTGGTCTTCGTTGAGCGGTGCACCGTGGTCGGTGTAGAGCCAGCGGCACTGGATGGGAACGGGGTTGGCGTCCACGTCGGGCGCGACCATCTGGAATTGNCCGGGCCCNAGCGTGGGCAATTGCGCCACCAAATCTTGGTCACCACCGCTTTCCTTGAGCAGGTGGCGGACCTTCTCTACGTCCTGCGGCTGCGTGAAGCGTCCGATGAAGGTCGTGTTGGCTTGAGCGAGGATCTTGTAGTCCACGTCACTGACGTTTTGGGTGGCCAGNACGCACGCNACGCCGTACTTTCTCGCCTGTTTGAAAATCAATTTGATCAGGTCTTTCGCCGGCGGATTACGAGGGTGTGGAGGGAGGTAGGGAGCCACTTCGTCCATGAAAAACAACAGTTTGAGCTCCCCATCGGCTGGCTGTTGAGTGAGCATCCAGTCGTAGAGTTCGCGGGAGAGTTCCTGAACGAAATATTGCTTCTGGTTTTCGTCTTGAATGGTGTTCAGGTAGACGATGTTGAGCGGGATCTTTCCGGGGACTGCAGGCTCGACGAACGCATCGATGTCGATGGGCACGCCGTTGGAAAAGAGCAGCTGATTGACGCCGGAGGAAAACGCTGCAAGCCGGCGAGCGAGGTCGTTGCGCGTGGTTTTGGGGAGGCGTTCCTCGAAGTCCGTCAACCCGTGTTCCATCATCACCTCGTTCCAAGTCGGGGGGTCCACCCGTTCTTCCTCGTCTTCGGTAAAGGACTCGGGGTAAAGGTGGCGAATGAATTCCTGATGCGGTTCTCGGACCACCCGTGCCAGGGCTTGGAAATCGCCGACGTTCAACCCGCAACGGGTCCCTTCCACCAGGATTTCGTAAAGGAAGGGTTTGACCGTCTTGCCCTGTGTTTTTTCCACGTCAAAGCCGGCCAGGTTGGCAAACCCGGCCGCCACCATGTCCCACGCCGTGATGGCTTCTTCCGGGTCCAAATCGGCCGGCGGGGCGCGGAACGGGTCGATGCACAACGGCAACCCCTTGCTTCGAAGCGGCGTCCAAATACGGACTTCGCAGCGGTCCAGCAATTGCTTGGCTCGGGCAACGATGCCGTCTTTTTCCTCCAGTTCATCAAGGTCAATCCCGAGCGCCAACCGTGCCAAATCGCCTTGCGGGTCGATGATCAGTGAGGGAATACCGGCCAGCGCCGCCTCTTCAATGAGCGCCTTGGCCATCACCGTCTTTCCAGAACCGGTCGAACCAAGCATGGCACCGTGGCGTGCGAGCACTTGCGGCGCAATGTCAATCACATCGCCCGTGTCCCGGCGTGTGCCCAGAAACAGGCCTTTCGGCTTGTACTGGCGCTTCGAGGTTGAGGCACGCCCCGCCACTGAATCAGCGACAGCCGGTGCGTTGTCGTTGAACAAGTCGCCGATGAGGTCACCGACCGCCGGGTCGGACGAGCCGCCGTCGTTGGATGGCGCCGTAACCTCGTCGTCGGGTGACACCATGAGCGGCCGAACATTGGAGGGGGTCTTCAAAGGCGCGATGAGGAGGGTGGTGAAAACGCACACCTAAGGAGGAGAAGAAGCACGCCGAAGCATGGAACGCATTCCAATGGCGCGCCCGTCATGGGACGATGAGATGCGGTCAGCCGCCGTGGCCACGTTGGATTCCCTGCACTGGGTCAAAGGCCCTCAAGGCAAAGCGTTCGGAAGGGAATTTTCTGCCTACAGCGACGCCGTCCAAGGTACGCCTTGCCAGAGCGGTTCCGTGGCCTTGTGGGCAGCCTTGCGTCTGTTGGACATCGGCCCAGGCGACGAAGTGCTCGTCCCTTCCATGACCTACATCGCCACGGCGACCTGCGTGTCGCTGGCCGGCGCTACGCCCGTCTTTGTCGACGTGGAACCTGACCACTGGTGCATTGACCTCGCCGGACTTGAGGCGGCACGAACGCCCAACACCAAAGCCGTCATTGCCGTCCACCTCTACGGGCAAATGTGTGACGACCGACTGGTCGACTGGTGCAAGGAGCACAACATCGCTTACATCGAAGACGCCGCACAAGCCCACGGAGCGGTGTCGGCGGCGGGGGTCAAGGCCGGAGGCGTGGGTGACGTCGCCTGTTTCTCGTTTTTCCCTTCCAAGAACCTCGCCGTCGGGGGCGAGGGCGGCATGATGACAACCCGCCGAGAGGATTTGGCTGCCAGAATGGATGCGCTGGTGAACCACGGGCGCGACGCACGGCTCGAATCGCACGAAGTGGGCTCGAACCTTCGCATGTCCGAAGTTTCCGCCGCCATCGGGCGCATCCAACTCAAACGCCTTGACGACTGGCTGGTTCGCCGCCGGGCCATTGCCGAGCGCTACCGAACCGCATTCGAGGGCCTTGAGGGCCTCGTGGTGCCCGTTGTGCGCCCCGGAACACAACACGCCTGGCACCAGTACTGTCTGCTGGCCGAGGACCCCGCCGGTCTGCGTGCTGCGCTTGAGGAAGCCAACATTGACTCTCGCATTTACTACGCCACCCCCATTCACCGGCAGCAAGTTTACGCCGATCATCCCCAGTTCAACGCCGACCTTCCGGTGACCGATGACGTGACCCACCGGCTCGTGGCCATCCCCGTTCATCACCAAATGACCGATGACGAGGTGGAACGCGTGGTGGCCGCCGTTCAAGCCTCAGTTGTTTCTTGAGGCGAGGGTTTCAGCCAGCGCTCGATTCGACCAAGAGCGCAAGCCCGTGATTTCATGCCCGACCCATGACGGCAGCGCGACCGATTGCTCGCTGCTGGTCAACTCCACCTCGGCGAGCACCAACCCTGCGAGTGCACCCTCAAATTCGTCCACCTCCCACGTCAACCCGTCCGGCCCGTTCACCACGTACCGGGTTTTCTCGACCGATGGAAACGGGCCGTTGCTGAGGATTCGAAGGGCTGTTTGTTCTTTCACACGCCATTCAAGTTCGAGGGACGTGTCGTTCGATACCCTTGCTTTGTACGTCAGGATGTAGGTTTCATCTCTGCGGCGCAAGCGGGTGGTCCATGATGGGGTGGAGGCCAGGTGGCTTTCTTCGGCTTCCGTGAGGGTGGCCACGGTTTCTCCTTCGTGGAGGAGCGTCCCATCCTCAATGCTCAACAGCTCGCCGACGGTGTAGTACTGCTCAATTTGACTGGTGGCGGCGTTCACCCTCCACGGTTTGTCCCCTCGGGCGTCCACCAGAAAGCGCCGCTCGATTTCCATGTGTTCATCCATTGAGTTCATCTCCAGTGTATTGAGACTGAGGCGGCGGAACTGAAACGACCTGCGGTACGATGGTCGGTATCTGTTGAACGGGAATGAATTCCACGTCTTCGATGAGTTGGGTGCCCGGCGGTCCCAAGGTGACGCGGTCAATGCTGAATCGCTCATCGTTGAGCAAGGTCGCATCGCCCTGCGCGAGACGCTGTTCCAGCTGACGTGAGGTGGAAAAGGCTCGCCAGATGAGCCAACCGGGAAACACGAGACTCAAGGAGGCCAAGGCCATTTCCAGCACGACCATGAGCGCTCACCCGTTTCGTTGAAGCAACCCCTTCCATGAAGCCTCGGCGTAAGCCGCCGCCGCAGCTCGCGGGTCGTCGGCTTTGTGAATGCCTGAACCGACGATGATGCAGTCCGAACCCGACAGCACGGCCGCCGTGGGGTCGCCGTAACGCTGCCCCATTTCCCCGTCGCCCACGGCAAGGTTCACACCGGGCGTCCAGATCATCTTCCCCTCGCCGACGGTGGCGCGAAGGGCAGCCAGTTCAGCAGGTCGGGAACCGTTGCCAATGAAGCCGAACACCCCGTCGTGGGCCACGCCGTTGTCGACCACTTCTTTCGTGTACCCGGGGTGGAGCAAGTTCCCTCGACTCGACATCTGAGCGAGCAACAACACACCACCGGAACGGTTCACATCACCCCACCCGGCTTGCAAACCGTCCACAATATCCGGTCCGCTGATGAGGTGCGCCGTCACCAGGTCGGCCCACGACCGAACATCGTAGATGCCCGCCATCTGAGCGCGGGATATTTTGCCGATGTCGGCGAACTTTCGGTCTTCGAAGATCAGAAGGTTGGCCTCATGCGCCGCCTCGCAGAACGCTGCCCATGCCTCAGCAGACCAGTCGTCCACGAGGTCAACGTGCGTCTTGAGGGCCGCCACGTGCGGTCCAACGGCTTCCAGCAACTCGAACAGTCCGGCCATGGTGTTGCGGTCGGCCGCCAGGCAAACGAGGGAGTGTTTGGCAGCAGCGACGTCCATGTACCGCTGGGCCATGGCCGACGTCGCCGACGTCCACCGTTCGCCCCACGCTGCCGACGGTTCCATGAGGTGGCCTGTGCGCCCCCCGTCCTCAAGGCTTGTGGCGAAGCCCTCGTCCGGCCAAGCATCATGTTGATGATGTCCCCACCCGTCGGCGCATCCATGCGACAAGCACTGGTGCTCACCGTCTTGTTGCTTACGATGCCCCTCTCGGGTTGTTTCGGTCAATCCGAACCCCCCAGCGAAGTCGACGAGCCGTCCATGTACCCGGCCATTTGGGACCGCCACACGCTGGATTGGAACTGGACCGGTTCCTATGCGCGCGTTTTGCAGGACGGCCCGCACCAACCTTTGCCGGTGCAGGAGGCGTTCATCGAAGTGGACACGACCGGTACGTGGGAGGGCGGACCGAACACCGCAGAAGTTCACCTCTCGTATTGGCTTCCATCGAACACCGAGGCGGGAGAACAGGTGCCCGTCATCGCCGTCGTCAGTCCTTACTTCGATTACGGCTCGCCCGGCAGTCAGTCCAGCCCCACCAACGTGGTGAGCGCAGGTCGGGGCGAGTTCATCTACGACAATTTCGTTCCCCACGGTTACGCTTTGGCGCAGGTCGCTGTGTTCGCCACCGAGGAAAGCACCGGCTGCTTTGACTACCGCGGCGACGGTGAGGGTCAGGGCATTCACGAAGCGGTTGAATGGTTGGGCACGCAAAATTGGAGCAACGGCCACGTCGCCATTTACGGCAAATCCTACGAGGGCGCCACGGCGTGGGAAGCCGCCGCTCAGGGCAGTGAATACCTGAAGACCATCGTGCCCATTTCCGGCACGACGGCCCTTGGGCCGCTGCTGTACAAGAACGGCAGCGCCGAGGCGCGCAGCCAGGTCATGCATTCCAATTATGGAGGGTCGATCTTGGATTATGACAGCAACGACCTCGACAACATGTGCGGCGACGTGGTCGAAGGCTTCCTTGCTGGACCCACCCGATACGGCTTGGGCGAATTGGACCCCTACATGGACAACTACTACGACGAGCGAAGCCATATTGACAAAGCGCTCGATAAATACAACGGAAGCATCTACTGGGTCCAGGGCATGCAGGACTGGAACGTTGACCCCCACCAGGTCTTCGGCGGACCACCCGGCACCCACTGGTACCAGACCTACATCGACGAAGGCTACGAGGTCGGCGGCATGCTCGGGCAGTGGGAACACAACTACCCCGACCAGTGGTCCAAGCACAACGCCCAAGCCTCGGGCTACGGGGGCGAAGCGATCCAGAACATGACCCGGTGGGACTGGGGCCAAGACCTGTTCGAGTGGATGGAATACTACCTCAAGGGCGTAGGTGACGCCCCCGCCCTCCACGCCCAAATTCAGCGAAACGATGGAGAATGGCGCATCGAGGAAACGTGGCCGCCGCTTGATGCCGTGTGGCAACCCGCCACCTGTTCGGCCCAAGGGTCCGTCGGGGCGTCCTCCACCATGACGGTGGCTTGCGAAGCCCTGTCCATGGACCACGACACGCACATCAGCGGATTGCCCACCCTCCACCTCGATGTCACCCCTTCGTTTGACGGCGGCCAAATATTCGCAGAACTGCGCGACGCCGAAACCGGGCTGCGGTTCGGGCACGCCACCATGGACGTCCGCTACCACGCCGGCGGGTACGACGCTCAGACCGTGGTGCCGTTTGCTCCGATCACGATGCTGATGGAATTCCAAGGCATGGACGTCATCCTCCCGGCGGGGCACGCCCTCGAGATCGTCCTGACGCAGTCGGGTGAGGATTACCTCCCACCTGCTTGCAGCAACACCTGCCCCATCACCGTGAACTCGGGCGAATTGACCCTCCCCGTTATCGAGCGAGACGGCTCCACCGTTCTCATCACGCCTCAGGGCGAGGACGCCGCCAACAACCAGTGATTGGCCTCGGCGCACCCACCACGTCATCGGCGAGGACCTTCCTGCCGATTTACGCATTTGCGCGAAAAAAATAACAGAAACCGCGCAAACAGCGTTTTTTGACTTGAACACCCGAAAAATAAACCGCGTTTGAACATTAATTTTCTGCGTTTATGAGCATTTGAATTCTATAAGTTCGAAAATAGTGAGCGTATGTTTCATATACCGCCCTCATAGCGGGGCGGATGATAACCATGTCTGACAAAGCAAAACTGGAATACATCTGGCTCGACGGATTTGAACCAACCCAAAGCATGCGAAGCAAAACCATGATCCGCAGCGATTTCGGCGGCACGGTGGCGGAATGCCCCATGTGGTCGTTCGACGGTTCGTCCACGCTGCAAGCTGACGGTGGCGACTCTGACTGCCTCCTCAAGCCCGTTGCCATCTACCCTGACCCCGACCGCATCAACGGGTACCTCGTCATGTGCGAAGTCCTCAACGCTGACGGAAGCCCCCACCGAACGAACGGCCGCGCCACCATCAACGACGATGACGACGACTTCTGGTTCGGCTTTGAGCAGGAATACTTCCTCTGGGACCCAGAGACCAACCTCCCCCTCGGCTTCCCACGCGACCAAACGCCACAGGGCCAGTTCTACTGCTCCGTGGGTGCCAAGAACGCATTCGGCAGGGACATCATCGAGGCTCACCTCGACATGTGCCTGGAAGCCGGGTTGAACGTTGAGGGCATCAACGCTGAAGTCGCTGCGGGTCAGTGGGAGTACCAAATCTTCGCCAAGGGTGCCAAGGACGCCGGCGACCAAATTTGGGTCTCTCGATACCTCGCAGAGCGCAACGCTGAGAAGTACGGATTGGCCATCGAATGGCATCCAAAACCTCTCGGTGACACCGACTGGAACGGCTCGGGCATGCACGCCAACTTCAGCGACGGGCGCATGCGCGACGAGGGCGGCGAGAAACTCCTGTCCGAGATCTGCGAAGCCTTTGGAAAGAACATCAAGAAGCACATTGACGTGTACGGCGCTCACAACGAGATGCGACTGACCGGGAAGCACGAGACTCAATCCATTCACGAGTTCTCCTACGGTGTTTCGGACCGCGGCGCCTCCATTCGAATCCCCATCGGGACCATCGAGGACGGCTGGAAGGGTCGCCTTGAAGACCGACGCCCCGCCTCCAACGGTGACCCCTACAAGATCGCAGCGGTCATCATCGAGACGACCAAGTCGGCCTACTGAGCCTCAACGTTCAGCGCCTCACGGCGCCGCAATCGTTGAACGCCGATGAGCACGGCCAGGATGACCACGAGGGTGAACACGTTCGCCACGATCATCGCCATGGACTCGATCAGAACGCCGTAAAGAAGCCACAAGGACAGGGCGATCGTGACGGCCGTGAAGGTGGTCAACGAGATGCCCTCGTGCCGTTCGTGCACCCACACGTCTCGAATTTGTGGTATCCACGCGACGATGCCCAGTCCGCCGGCCAGCAAGCCNATGGCTTCAATCCACAATTCGGTCATGGACTTCCGGCGCTCGCCAACCGGTTTCAAGGCTTCTGGAGCGCCTGGCCGAGATGGTCGTTCAGGGAAGGCGTGGAGAGGTTGATGGCCGCCACGGTCGACCACGGAATGTCTTCAGGGGATTTCCTTCCGACGACGTGCATGCGCATCGTGGTCCCGTAGGGCAGGCTTGCTTCGATTCGACGCTCACCCGCGGCAAGGTTGAGTTTGCTGGGCTTGGAAGAGAGGAACGCACGCCATCCAGCGGGGTGAGCGACCGTCCCCTCCAGCGCCTCACGCCTCGACGACTGCCATGTTTCAACGGCGGTTCCAAGTCCGAGTTCAAGCACGTCCCCCTTGCAGATGAAGCCCCCGTTCAACTCGACCTCGTCCCACGTACCGAAACCCGCCACGGTTTCAAGCAGGGCTTCGTTGAGTTGGCCGGGATGCTCGCTTTCCAGCAGACCGATGAAACCGGCTTCGTCTTTGACGATGCTCCCGAGCGTCATCACGTCCTTGGGCCAGTCNAGGTTCCGGTTGGTGAACGCCAGCACGACCCGGACGTCAACGTCATCGTCTTTGCCCACGCGTTCGTTGTGCATGGCCAGAAGCATTCGCGATTTGCGAGCGATTCGCTGATTGACGGTGCTGTGGTTGTGNGTGGTGCCGTTCTTCCGATGTTGAATGAATTCTTCTTCGGCGTTGATTTCAAACGACCCGGACCAGTGCTTCTGCTCCACGACCAGCAGGGTGTTACCGCCAACGATGACCAGATCGATTTCGCGCTTTCCACCCTGCTCAACGTCCGGTATGCGAACCGATTCAAACACGTGCCAGCCGTTGGCTTTTCCTGCAGCTCGACTGATTTTTGCCAGCCGTTGTTCGGCCAGCTCTCCGGCCCGGTGGATTTCATCGGGGGGGTGAAAACGCCGCCGTTGTCGCCACCAATTCCATCGCTGGCCGAGTTTCATGTTTTCACCNGAGAAGTTCGTCCACGCTGTTGACGATGATGCTCGGGCGCTGCTCCGCTCCTTCCGGCAACGCGTCCACGTCNGCACGGGTGGCNTCACCCGAGAGAACCAGCACACCGACAACACCGGCGCGTGTCGCCATCGCCATGTCGGTGTAGAGGCGGTCCCCCACCATGGCGCAGCGCTCGGGTTGGAGGCCCAGCGCTTCGATCTTGTGAAGGATCATGCCAGCGTTGGGCTTGCCCGTAATGTGCTCCGGGTCAACGCCGGTCGTTGCTTTGAACATCGCCAGGTAAGCGCCAACATCGGGCAGCCCACCGTCGGGACTCGGGCAGACCATGTCGGGGTGGCTGGCCACGAGCGGGACGCCGGCGTGCATGTGGATGCTGGCCTGTGCGATTTTGTCGTAGGTGAGTTCGGTGTCGTAGCCGAGCACCACGTATTGCGGGTCTGCGCTCTGCGTGCGAACACCGATGGCCTCCACCATGCTGCGCATGCCTTCGGTGCCAACCAACCACGTCTCGGTGATGTTGTTCTTCTTCAGCCAGGCCAACAGGTCGTGCGTGGAGAGCAACACGTCGTCCTCCGTGGCTTCTAAACCCAGAGCGTGCAGTTTGGTGAGGTATTGGGCGACCGATTTTGAGGAGTTGTTGGAAAGGAAATAGCGCTGGACACCCTGGTCGTTGCAGCGTTGCAGAAACGCCTCGGCTCCTTCGATGAGTTCACCGCCGAGGTAGATGGTTCCGTCGAGGTCGAGGAACACGGCATCGATGCCCGAGAGGGAGGCGTCCATGGTGCCACCTTAGAACATCAGGGTCTTGAACATGAACCATGGGGAGTGGAGGTTTTCTTGCGCTTCTTTGCTCGCAATCATTTCCGTCATCATTTCCTGGATNGCCGGTTTTTTGGACGCCTTTCCGACAAACCAGTTGAGCAACCATGCTCGACGACTCATTTTCTGCATGCGGAAGGAGTTGGTTAACTCCGGACCCAAGGCGTTCCACAACGCCTCCTGGTAGGCTTCAGGCGGTTTGCCCTCCATGATGTGCCTGGCGGCCATCTCGCCGCTCACGAGCGCGTTGCCCACGCCTTCACCGCTGAACGGATCGACCAGCGAGGCGGCATCGCCCACGAGGTAGATGCCGTTGCTAGCGGAGCGTCGGGGCTGCCTGGTCGCTTTCTTTCGCGGTGAACCAAACGGCAGCTGCCAGCCTTTGCCGGTGCCGGGGATCATGGTCGCTTCGGCAAAGCGGTCCTTGAACAGCGGATGTTCGGCGATGACCTCCGCCTGCAGCGCCTTGAGTTTCTTGGATTGCTTGTCGAGCAGGGACATGACCATGCCGATGCCAACGTTGACCACACCCTCCGCCACGGGGAAGAGCCAGAAGTAGCCGGGAATGACCGTGTCGACGAAGTGAATCTCGATGTCGCCAACGTTGTCTTCGCAACCCTTCACGCCACGCCAATACTCCCGGTACCCTGCGCAGTAGTGGTCTCGGTCAACCATTGGCTCTTCGTAAGTCTCCTCGAGCATCGACTTGGCCACGGGGCAACGGTAGCCGGCAGCACCGACGACGGTCGGGGCGTGATAGGTGAACTCCTCGCCCTTTCGCCCGCCGATCCTCACGACGATGCCTTTGGCGTGGCGGGCAGTTCCTGAGCCTTTTCCGGGGTCGTCTCCGCCTGCGCCGTCATCGTACAGAACGTCGCGGACCTCGCCGCCTTGGATGACGGCACCNCCGGCGTCTCGAACCAGTTGCTGAACTTGATTGAACAGCAGGTGGTCAAACTGCTGGCGAGGCAGGGAGTAGCCGGCCTCCAAGCGCTGTACGTCTTCTTCGGGCAGTGCGACCCGGACGTTGTGGCCCTTGGGTGAGGAGAACACAATACCGGTCACCCGGAAATGCGGGGTGGACTCGAGGGTTTCCTTTACGCCGAGCTCTTTGACGTGACTGAGCGATTTACCACCCACGGCGTCACCGCAGATTTTGTCGCGTGGCCACGTCTCCTTTTCGATGAGCAGCACACGCTTCCCTTCCATGGCAAGGTAGCCAGCGGCGGCTGAACCGCCGGGCCCTCCACCCACCACGATGGTGTCGAAGGTTTCCCCTTCGCTCGGAACAGGCCCGGAATCAATGGGCTGCTTCCACACGACCTCGGCTCCAGTGCGCGGCTCCCCCATGATTTCGATGGAGCATGGGCACCCTTTGAGGCTATGCTTCTCCAAGGTTCAGGTACCACCATGCTCATCACCTGCAGAGCGCTCCCGAGAGCATGGATGAGGGCGGCGCAAACCCTGTGGCGTCGTTTGTCCCGCACCGACGAAAAGCGGCGATGGTCCTCTTGGTCGTGACGCTTGTTTGGGGGGCGACCTTCATTTGGATGAAGCAGGCTCTGAATGCGTTGGAGGTTGAGATCGAGACGTTCGGGACCTTCCCCGTCGTGGCGTTTCTGGTCGCTCTTCGCTTTTCCATTGCCATGGTGCTTGTTCTCATCGCCTTCCCAAAAACGGTGGCAGGACTGACATCAGCACCCGTCTGGAAGGGCGGTGGCATTCTCGGCGGGCTGATGCTCATCGGGTTCGTGAGCCAGATGGTGGCGCTCAACGACATCAACCCGTCCACGTCGGCTTTTCTCACTTCGCTGTACGTGGTGATGACGGCTTTGCTGACCGTCCGCTTGAGCCAACATCCACCGCGTCGAGCCTTGTATTGGGGCGTCTTCATGGCGACGGTCGGGGCTGGGTTCATCGAAGGGCCCCCGCACCTGTCGTGGGGTGCAGGCGAACTCATCACCGTCCTGTGCGCTCTTTTCTTTGCGTTGCACATCATCTTCACGCAGAAACTGACCTCGGAACTCGATCCTCTGATGCTGACGCTGACGTCGTTCATCGTCGTGGCGGGTGGATCTCTGTTGCTGACGCTCGGCTCGTCAGGGGACTCGTTCACCATGATGTCGGACGTGGTGCGCCGGGATGGCGTCATGCAACCCATCTTCCTCTTGGGCTTGGGCGGGTCGTTTTTCTGTCTCGTCGCCCTCAACATGTTTCAGCGCCACATGCACCCCGTTCAAGCGGCCATCATCTACGCTTTCGAGCCCGTATGGGCNACNTTGTTNGGTNTNGGNCTCGGNCTTGTCGATTGGACGTGGTGGATTCCGTTCGGTGGCGGCGTCCTCCTGCTNGGCAACATAGTCGTAGAAATTACCAGTAGCGATGAGGAAGCAGAATCAGAGGAATGAACTCATTTATTCCTGATTTTGTCTCTCATCCAACTTATTCCATTGTTTACGGCGATTACAANGACTATGACNCCAAAGCAAACAAGATCACCATAAATTTCTAGTTGGGATGCTGGCTGTTTGGGACAACCACCATCAACCACGAAAAACGGATGTGTAGATTCAGGATTTACCCTCAGATCAATGGTATCGCCGACGTTATTGTTGTCAACATAAGCAACAGCATCTTCTTCAGAACCGCACTCAAGGTCAGCTACTGTGGGACCATCACCGTAGTCGGCTTGTATTTTCACTCGATGGTAAGCGCTTTCTCCATAAACCACGCGCCCTTCATAGGAGATCTCGATTATTTCTCCTTGCCTTACTGGCCAATTCTCGGTGTTATCATGCAGGAATGCAACAACGACGAAAATTATCAAAAGTACAACAACGACTANCCCNACNATACCTGCTTTTGTCTGCGTTGGNGTTTCAACCATCCGCTCGAACTCATGGGATATTTGTGGNTCTTCCCATTCAAAGACCTCAGTGCAAAGAGGGCACTCNAACTCTCCGTGTGCGTCATNTGGAAGTTCTATTTCTTGGTCGCAATGCGGGCATATGANTTCGACCATGGGANTNAGAAATCTGCCTCTTGNTTGAATATTTTCACGATAGTGAATCAAGCACATATGTTAGAAAATCAGAATCATAATCTACTTCTTGCGACAAAGAAATCAAAAAGCCAAGTAATTTTGAAGAAAATCGACCTGTGGTCTTGATATCCCTCCTGCGGTTAGGTCAAATGGCGACAGACATGGCAGAGGGGGACAGGTTCGCAACCAAAGCAGTGCACAGCGGAACGCAACACATCGGTGACGCCGTCAACACCCCCATTTTCCAGTCCTCCACGTACAAGCTGACCGATGAGCGATACGCCGGTTGGGCTGCGGGCGCTCAACACACCCTGCTGTATGCGAGGCTCTCCACGGTCAACTCCGATGCGGTCGCGCAAAAATTAATCGCGCTCGAGGGCGGCGAAGACGCCGAGACCTTTTCATCGGGCATGGGGGCCATATCAGCGACGCTGATGGCCCTGCTCAACCAGGGCGATCACATGGTCGCCAGCGCCGACATTTACGGCGGAACCTACGGACTTCTGACCGAGGAATTCCCTCGTTTTGGTATTTCGACCACGATGGCCGACATGCGGGACCCAGCCTCCTACGAGGCGGCCATCCAGGACAACACGAAACTTCTGTACATCGAGACGCTGACCAACCCCGTGCTCAAGGTCTGCGACATTGAGGCGATGGCCGACGTTGCGAAGCGACACAACCTGCTCCTCCTTATCGACAACACCTTCGCCTCCCCGTGGGGTTGCAAACCGTTGGACATGGGGGTCGACCTCGTTCTTCACTCCACGACCAAGTACCTTGGCGGCCATTCCGATATCCTGGGCGGTGCCGTGGTCGGTTCGAAGGACCTCATCGCTCAAATTTTCATGCGAAAGGTGCACTTCGGAGCCGCACCCGACCCGCATTCGTGCTATTTGCTTGAGCGCGGGATGCGCACCTTGGACGTTCGAATGCCACGAATTTGTGAAAACGCCCACCTCCTCGCACAACGCCTTGAGGCCCACGACGCCATTGAGCGCGTCTACCATTCAAAGCTCGAGAGCCACCCTGATTTTGAAATCGCCGAGCGCATCTTGCCCCGCGGATCGGGCATGATCGCGTTTGTGGTGAAAGGGGGCGACGATGCGGCGCTCAAGTTCATGCGAAACCTCAACCTCATCTACGAGGCGACGAGTTTGGGTGGCGTTGAGTCGCTCATCGAATGCCCGTTCAATTCGAGCCACATGTTCGTCCCGGAGGACGTGCGCGTGGCGGCAGGCGTGGTCCCTGGCTTTGTCCGCTTGAGCATCGGCATCGAAGACGTCGAGGACCTTTGGAGCGACATCGAAGGGGCACTCGGCTCGTTGTAGGTGAGGCCATGATCGGGACAGCGGTTGGCGTCTTCCTGTTTTTGTACGTGGGGTACTGCTGGCGAGAACAAGGCATCCATACGCGCAACGAGGGCTGGAAAACGCGAGAAGAAGCGCCCAAGACCTTTGTTTGGACCATGTGGTTCTACGTCATTTTCGCCGTTGTGTTGATCCTCGCTGATGCTTTGAACCTCAACGGCCAAGCGAAACCGTAGACTTGCCGGGCTTGAATCAAGCTTCGCCGGTGGTGGTCTTGAGCCTCTCGAAGGCAGCGTTCCATGCTTGTTGCAGTTCGTCGACGTCCTCGTCGTTGGCATCCAACAGTTGCTTCCCCAGCGTCCAAAGTTCGCCGGTCGGCACGGCCCAAACACCGCCTCGGTCGCGAGCGTTGGTTTCGAAGTGCCACTCTTGGCCACCCGAGCGACCAACGGCCACCAACCAGGCCCACGATGCCGCTGCTTCGTCCAGCGTGGCGTGGCGGGAGGTGGCGTTGCGCTCCACCGAACCCATGCCCTGCGTGAGTCCGGCCACGATGTAGTCGTGAATCATCACCGAAGCGGTTCCAGAATTTTCATGCGGAGGGAACCGCGCCTTTTGCTGAGCCAGCGCTTTTGCTTGATCGAGGCCCTTGAGGAATTTTCCGAAGGGCTTGGGGCGGTCGAGCTGACCTTCCCAAATTGTCCTGGCGTCTTCACCTTCGAGGCCGAGCACGCCCAACGCTTCCCACCCGTGCGTGGGCCAAAACGCCGTGAGCACGTCGCCGCACGTTGCGGACGGCATGATGCGAATGCAACGGTCTTCGCGCTGTTCGGGGCTTCCTTTAGCTTCGATTCGCAAGCCGATGCTGTCCTCGTGCGGTTCGGTCACGGCAAGCCGGATGATTTCAGCGGCGAGCAAGCGCTCCTCGGTTGAACCGTTGTGGTCCTCAAGGGCCGAAACGATCGCGTCGGCGGACGTGCCTTCGAGCCATACTTCACCGATGAGCACCCCGTCCTGAATGCCTTCCATCACGGTCTGTTTCATGGCGGACGCCACGATGCCTTCGTTCATTGTGAGGCCCTGCCACGCATCGAGGACCTTGCTGATGCCCTCAACGCTGGCCTCGGGGAGCGGCTGAGTTTCGGGCCACCCCTCCGGCGTCCATACGGCGTCCAAAGAGAGGACGGACGGAAGCAGAGGTGGCAGCATGGACAGCGCCAAGTGGTGAACGAACGGAGCGTCTTTCTTCGAGAAGGTGGCCAACGCATCCAGGCCGAGCCCGACGACAGCGCCGCTGTGAAACCGAAAGGCAACGTACCCGGTGGCCGAAGAGGCACCACTGTGCACATCGTCCGCTTCAAGGCCCTCCGTGGTCCAGACCGGGTGCCCGTCAATGTCGGCACGTGAGAGATTGAACCGGGACCGCTTCAACACGTCTTCCAGCCAATCCTTGGGCGGTTGGGGCTTCGGGCCGGTGCAGACAAAGCCGCCTTCCCAACTGAAGAAGTACATGCCACGCTTGGCGTGGTCTTCCCACGGAAGCATGCGGAGGGTGAGGTTGGCAAAGTTTTGGATGCCGGCAAGGTAGCCTGGCTTTCCGTCCCCTCGGCGGACATAGGAACCGGAGCCGAACGAACCCGAATTGAATTGTCCAACCATGCTGAATTGTTCGTCGTGAGAGGCGTGAAGTGAGCCTGCAAATGCCTTGGCCACGTCGTCGCCGCGCTTGGCCATCATTCGTTTTGAGAGCCACTTGAGGTCGTCTTTTTTCTTGATGATCTTCTCAATTTCGCTCAGGGTCTTGGTCACCGGGTCCGTTCGGCCCCAGCGCAGCTTGCCAGAGAACGCCATGGCCGGGAGGTGGCTGCGCGGGTTTTCTCGAAATTGACCGAGCTCTTTGGCGAGTTTCTTCGCCGTCGCTTCGTTGGCTTGTTTGGTCCCGCGCATCCTCGCCCGGGTCTTTTTTTGACCGGGGAATTCCACTTTTGACGGCGCTGGCACGGTGGTCCCCTACTCCGGCTGGCCGGGTGGTGGGGTTTGAGACCTTCGCGTGAAAGGGCTCTTGTCGTCAACCGTGAACGGACCCACCATGCCAACGGTGACGCTGCTGGGTACGGCTCAAGACGGAGGCCGTCCGCAACCGGGGTGTCGACGCTCGTGTTGCGCCAACCTCACGCCCGACGACACCCGCCATCCCGTGAGCCTCGGCATCACGGACGAGCACGGCCAGGGGCACCTCATTGAAGCCACGCGAGCGCTTGGTGAACAACTCAACATCTGGAACCACCCGCCGCTGAAGTCCGTGCTCTTGACCCATGCCCACTTCGGCCACGTCGACGGGCTGGGTCTGTTCGGTCGCGAGACGTTGAACGCCCGGGGGCTTTCTCTCTACGCCTCACCCTCCATGCTGTCCCTCATCGAAGCCACGCCGCAGTGGGCCCTCATGGTGGAGCAAGGCGTGTTTTCCAGCGTACCGGTCGCTACCGGTGAACGACGCTCGCTCTCCGACCTGGTGCAGGTTGAGGCGGTCGAGGTGCCGCATCGCGCTGAACTCTCCGACATGCATGCGTTCATCGTCCGTGGACCAAATCGGTCGCTGCTCTTTCTCCCCGACCATGACCGGTGGGACGAGACCCTCAACCATCACGGAGCCGCCTCCATCCGCGATTGGTTCCGTGCCTTGGACGTCGACGTTGCGCTGGTGGACGGGACGTTCTGGAGTGCCGATGAATTGACGAGTCGGACGCAACACGAAGTGCCTCATCCTCCCGTCAGTGAGAGCCTTGAGCGTCTGGGCGCACGACGGGATGACGACCCGGAGATCCTCTTCATTCACATGAACCACACCAACCCTATCCACCGGCCTGATTCCGATGAACACGCTCGCGTTGTGAGCCTTGGCTGGGGCGTGGGCCAGCAGGGGATGAGCTTCAGCCTGTAGGCGTCAAGCCGCTGGGTTGGAAGATGAGCATGGTCAGCGTCACCTCGACCGATTCCGTGCTGTCGCCACCGAGGAAATTACCGTTGTTCGCGTTCAACGAGACGTCCATGTTGAGGTTGCCCACCATCTCCGGTGATTTTCCGAGCATGGTCAGCACCGAGACCAATTCGTCTTCGGTGCCGTTGAGCGTGTAGTCGCCGGGGCCCGTGGCGTATTCGGACAGCGCAGCGTTCGGGGTGATGCTGCCGACCTCGGTGATGCTGCCGCATGCGTTCGTCGACCGCTCAGCGTCGTCGCTTTCCGAGAACGGGCCGGCCAACCCGCTGTAGTCCGGACTTGTCACGATATCGTCGCACGCAGCCGTGACCGTTTCACCGGTGTCGGTGTAGGCGATGGTCAGGACGGCGCTGAGGACGGCCGTAGTCGTATTGTCAATGGTGACTTGGAAGGTTTGCGTCTCGCCGTCGTTGAGGTTGAGGGTTTCGGATTGCGTCCATTCGCTCACGGTGTAGGTCAGCTGGTACGGCCTGTCGTCCGTTGCCTCGCTGCTTTCGGGAGCCATCATCACGTAGGTGGTTTCCAAGGCTCCAAACAGCACGAGGATGACCACAGCGCCAACAGCGGCGGTTTGTTGGGTTGGCAAACTGTAGCGACCCAACGGGTTCTGGTCGGATTCGGAGCGTCGCCAGCAGAGGATGAAGTGAGTCGCAAAGGCGGCACTCATGGCCGGGATGGACGGGAAAATATCGTCCCCGTAGCCGCTCACACTCCAGACGATGACCGCACTCAACGCCGCCGTCATCATCCAAACGGTGTGTTCAGTGTCGGGTTCGTATCCCATCATGCGAATCAACAGGAGCGGCACGAAGATGCCACCCAGACCGTAAACCGCCAGCACGACGAGCGCGAACACGGAGTCCCCGAAGCCGGGGAATTCTTGCCCCACCAGGGCGATGGCGGTGGCAAAAATGGCCACCACCAAGGTGACCACTTTTGTGGTCTTGTGGTCCGTGCTCCATTCGGGTCTCACGTCGTCGGTGATCGCAGCGGTGCAGGCGAGCACTTGACTGTCGGCGGTGGACATGGTGGCGGCGAAAATGGACGCCAGGATCACGCCGGCCAAGAACGGGTTGAGCACTTCCATCGCCAGCAACGGCAACCCGTCTTGGGCTTGCGATGCATCGAGATCAAGGAAGATGGCTCGGCACGCCAAGCCGATGATGAACATGAGCGCAATGAACGGCGTTTGCCACACGAAGAACCAGATGGCGGCTTCTTTGCGGTCCTTGTCGTCCTTGAGCGTCATCACCCGCGAGACCACCTGGGGCTGACCTGCCACGCCCAGTCCGCCGAGGAAGAACGCCCCGATCCACAAGGTCACGCCGAAGGTCAAATCTGCCGGAAAGAGGTTGACCATGCCGGGGTCGATGTCCTTGAGCGAGTTGTGGAGGCCAGAGAAGCCACCGACTTCAGAGACCGCAACGTAGCAGAGGATGCTTGAACCCACGATCATCACGCAGGATTGGGCAGCGTCCGTCCAAATTGAGGCGCGGATACCTCCAGCGTAGCAGTAGGCGACGACCAGCACGAACCCGATGAGAATGCCCCTTATT
>PBOE01000005.1 GCA_002725275.1 Methanobacteriota archaeon | reverse complement strand
CTGATGCAGGAATTCATCGGGCTGGCCTACTTTGCTGAAATCCCCTCTGTTTTCTGGGACGTCACCCGTGTCGGCCCCTCAACCGGTCTGCCCACCCGCACACAGCAATCTGACATCGCCATGCTCTACGAGGGTAGCCACGGCGACACCCAGCACATCGTGCTTATCCCCGGCACGGTGGAGGAGTGCTTTGAGTACGGCTGGCGCGCCTTTGACTACGCCGAACGCTTCCAAACGCCAATTTTCGGCATGAGCGACCTCGACTTGGGCATGAACCGCTGGGCTTGCGAAGGCTTCACCTATCCTGACCAGCCCATGGACCGTGGCAAGGTCGTGCGTGAGAAGGACGTGTTCGAAGCCTTCGAAACTTTTGGCCGCTACTTGGACGTGGATGGCGACGGTATTCCTTACCGAACCCTTCCAGGTTCAGGCATGGCCCCCATCCTCTACCGAGGTACGGGTCACAACCCAATGGGCGTTTACTCGGAGAAACCCGAGGACTACTACAACCTCATGCAACGCTTGCGCATGAAGATTGACAACGCCAGAGACGAACTTCCAGCACCCATTTTGCGGGAAGAGGAGGAGTGCGAAGTCGGCATTGTTTTCCTCGGCAGCATGGAAAACTCGATTCAGGAAATCGATGACATCCTTGAGGAAACGGGACTCAAAGTCAGCCAGTGCCGTGTTCGCGCCCTGCCGTTCCATTCAGAAGTGGAAGCCTTTGTCCGCCGACACGAGACGGTCATCGTTTTGGAAATCAACCGAGACGGTCAACTCTACGGTATCCTGCGACGAGAACTCCCTAACGACCTGGTCACCAAGGTGCACTCGGTCGCCTACAGCGACGGCATGCCACCACGTGCTCGCATCTACGCCGAGCGTATCCTGCAAACTCTTGAGGAGGTGAACCAATGAGCGAAAAAACCGCACGACCAGCACGAGCCGTGAAATTGAACGTTCTCAACGAACCCAAGGACAGCTACACCGGCGGCCCATCGTCTCTCTGCCCAGGATGTGGCCACGACCAAATCTCCAACGTCATCATCACGGCTGCTTGGGAAAACGGGATTGAGCCCCACCGCATCGCCAAGATGTCGGGCATTGGCTGTTCGTCCAAGACCCCTGCTTACTACCTCGGCCAGTCCCACGGGTTCAACACCGTTCACGGTCGCATGCCGTCGGTGACCACCGGTGCTTACGCCATCAACAAGGACCTGCTNTACCTCGGTGTTTCGGGCGACGGCGACTCCGCCTCCATCGGTATTGGACAACTCATCCACGCCATTCGCCGNAACATGGACATGGTCTACATCGTNGAGAACAACGGCGTGTACGGCCTGACCAAGGGCCAGTACTCCGCCACCGCCGACGTCGGCTCAAAGAAGAAGAAAGGACCCGCCAACGAAACACAACCCATTGATCTGTGTGCCATGGCCATCAACCTCGGTTGCACCTTCGTCGCCCGCTCGTTCTCGGGCTCCAAGAAACAACTGACGTCCTTGCTGAAGGCGGCCATGTCCCACAAAGGCTTCGCGCTCATCGACGTGATTTCACCTTGTGTGACCTTCAACAACAACGACGAGTCCATGCGCTCCTACGGCTACGTGAAAGAGAACGAAATCACGCTCCACATGGCCGATTACATCCCGCACTTCAACCCCATGGAAGAGATCGAAGTCCCCGAAGGCCACTTCCGAGACATCACCCTTCACGACGGTTCCACCATCCGTTTGGAGACCATCTCAGCCGAGCACGACCCGAGCGACGCCATGGCGGCGCTCACGGCACTGCACGGGGCCGAAACGGACAAAAAACACGTGACGGGACTGCTCTACTTCGACGCCACTAAACCGTCCCTGGCCGAAGACCTCGGTTTGGTCGACCAACCGCTCCTCGACATCCCTGATGAGGTGTTGCGCCCCGATCAAGCCTCGCTGGATGCCCTGAACGCTGAATTCTTGGCTTGAGTGTCCGTCGACCGCTTCTCTCATTAAGGACCCCGGCGAGATACGGACCATGGTTGACCCCTTGACCCTTGGCGCAAGCCTCGGTTTGGGAGGTTTTGGTGTCTACTTGCTGAATCGATATCGGCAACAACGCCAAGCACAATTGCGGGCTCAAGCCATGCTCGAGAAGTACAGCACGCAATCTCGAATCGGCCTCCATCAGGGCCGCATGCGCCTGTTGGTGAGCATGCCACAGGTCGGCGAACTCCCCCTGGCGGAACAAGAGGCTTGGCGGGAGCGGGATGAGCGTCGAAACCAGCATTTTCTGGACCTCGGATTGCTTCAGGCGGATGATGAGCCACCGGAGGAGGGCATCCCAAGCGATGAGGAACGATTGGAGGCCCTTGAGTCACGTCAACAATGGATGGACGTGAATGAACCCCCGTTGAGCGAACACGCTGCGGTGGTGGCGGAAGAGCACGTTGGGAGCGGCGTGGTGGTGGCCACGGAAGCGGACGAGGAACCAGAGGTCGACATGGATGAACGGCTTGAGCGGGAGGGCGGTGCCTCCGGTGAAGTACAGATTTCGCTGGCTTGGGACGACTACAACGACCTCGACCTCCACCTGTTCTGCCCGTCGGGTGAGCGCATCTACTTCAACAACAAGAAAAGCGAATGCGGCGGCCATCTCGACGTGGACATGAACGTGCGGCCCGTGTCGAACACGCCGGTCGAAAACGTGGTGTGGCACGACGATGCGCCGTTGGGCACCTACAAGGTGGGCGTGCATTTCTACAAACATCATCGCAAGCGTCGGACCAAGCGGACGTGCAAGTATCGGTTGCGGGTCATCACCCACGGTCGCAGCCGTGAATACCTCGGGACCATCAAGTACGGTCAAGCCATGCAAATGGTGACGTCCTTTTCATTGACGGACGCCGCTCACAAGGGATGAGCCACCAGCGCCGCCCCCAAGGGTCCGGCGGTATCGGAGAGCAAAGCAGGCACCAGTTCCGCCTCGGTCGACAGCAGGTGACGCAGGGTGTCCCAGTGCTCCATCAGCCCACCGTAGAGCACGATTCGATCGGGAGTCAGCCGTTCCTCGAGATGGTCCAACCCCTCCTGAAAGCGCTTCGCCCAAGCCTCAAGCGTCAAACCCTCCCGTTGGCGAGCGCGCCCGGAGAGGTGTTCTTCCAAGCACCCCGGTTTCGTGGGGTGAGGCCAACGGCCGTACTCGAGGTTGGCCACCAACGCTCCGTCTTGATGAAGGGTGGTGCCCAGACCGGTACCGATGGTCAAGGTGAGGACGCAGGCGGCCTTCCCGTGGCCTGCGCCGTGGACGGCCTCGGCGGTGGCGACAGCGTCGGCGTCGTTCACCATGGCAAATTGGCCGCCGTGAAAATGCGCCAGGCGCTCTTTGACGTCAACGCCGACCCACGCCTCGCCTAAATTGGGGGCCGTGACCGGACGGTCGTCAACGACAGCGCCCGGAAAACCCAGCCCGATGGGGCCGTGCCACCCCAGCGATTCAATGGCTGTCTCGAGGGCAGAAAGGACCTCCTCTGGCCCGGTGGTCGAGCCGTGTGCGTNNCGGTGAAGCTCACCGTGGAGGNTNCCGGTGTTCACATCAAACACGCCAAGACGGAATCCACTCCCGCCCACATCAATGCCCAAGACCCTCACGGGCCATCCCCTGCCTTTCGCTTGAGAATGGCGTCGACCAGCGGCGGGAACGTGGCCCCGTGAGGGTGAGGCGACTGCACGTCGGCGGCCTGTGAAACGACGGGAAAAGCCCCGCCAACCGCAACCGACCATCGAAGCAGGTCAAACATCGGAAGGTCGTTGGGTGCATCGCCGACGCACAGCGCATCCTCCACCGACCAACCCATTCGGTCAAACAACACNTGAAGCCCCTCGCCTTTGCTGAGGTGGGGTTCCATCAAGTGGATGGCAAAACCCGTTCGAACGACGCTCAGGTGAGGCCACGGGCCACGGGCCATCGCCTCGGCAACCGGTTCCAGGGGCTCGTCGGGGTGCAAGCACCATTCGCTTTCTCGCCATCGATTGGTGGCGATGCCTTGCGGGTCCAATCCTTCAATGCGTTCGGACAACCACAACGCAGCCTCGCGGGCTTCGGTCGCCGTTGCTCTCAGGACCGGTTCCTTCCACGACGGATGCCAAATCACGCCACCGTTTTCACAGCACATGGGTGCTGAGAGACCGAGAAAACGCCACAATCCGTAGGTGATGGGACGGACGTTTCCGGTCGCAAGGACCACGGGAATGCCAGCGTCTTCCAACCTCCTCACCGCCGCCACCGCCTCGGTCGAGAGGTGCTTCTTCCCGTCGGTGATGGTCCCGTCGATGTCAATGACAACGACACTTGGACACCAGTCCGGTGGAAGCCATTCCATGCTCGTTCGTGGAGAACGGGCGGCATGAACCTTGCCTTCACGCAGCCAATCAGCGGATTGGATGAGATGATTTCTTGAACAACCGTTGATTGGGAAACGCCATGGGGACTTCGGACGATACAGAAGTGTTCCTGTCCCTCGAGGACGACCCGCCTGCTGCGGCCCCCGTCCAACCCGTGGAGGCCGAGGACACCTCGTCCACTGGCGTGGAGGTTGCAGCCGACGAAGCGCCAGCACTGGAAGCCGATCTTCTCGACACCACGGTCCTCAGCGAGGCCACCGGCTCCTACACCGTGAGCTGGCCGATCCTCGGCATGGACTGCCCTGATTGTGCCACGAAGGCCACCCGTGCGATGAATCAAATGAAACAGGTGTCGAACCCCAACGTATCGGTCACCTCCGGGGAGGTCAAACTGGACATTGACCTTGAGGTCGGCCCCCTTTTCGAGATTTCATCCGTCCTCCGGTCACTCGGTCATGCCCCAGACGTGGAACACCACGAACTCGTCGGGGTCAAGGCCTCGGCCGTCGCTCAACGAAACGGTGTGCCCGTGCAGCGACTCGATCGCGTGATTCGCCGTCAGCCTGGCGTGCTGGACGTCGAGATTTCGGACGACGACCGCATTCTTGTTCAGCTCGTCGTCACCAAAGACGAAGCCCTGCTGGCCTCAAGGCACCGGGGTCTTGAATCGGTACTCGGGCGCACGCCAGAATTTACAGAAGCGACCTCAAATCGCGTCCGTCCCGACCAGTGGCGCCTGATTGGCGGTGGCGTTGCGCTCCCGGTGCTCATCATCGTCATGGTGGCAGAATTTCTGGGCTACCATGGACCGCTCATTCCCGTTTTGGCTGCGCCCGGTGTCGCCATCGGAGGGGTTCAAATGTTCANGGAAGCGTACGGCTCACTTCGTAGCTTGCAGATGGGATTTCAGGTGCTCACCAGTTTGGCGGTCATCGGTGCGTGCATCCTTGGGATGTGGGAAGAGGCGCTCATCGTGACCATTCTGGTGGCCTTTACGGTTCACCTCGAGGGGGACGCCCTCCTCAAGGCCCGAGAGGCCATGCAGGGCGGTCTTGACCGGTTGCCTCGCACCGCCAGAAAAATCAGCAAGCCTCCCGAGATTTCAGTTGAAAACTTGGGCTCCATCGTCGCTCCCTCGGTCGGCATTTCCTTCTCGAATGCGCCCTCGTTGGCTCCAACCCACACGCCAGCACACCACGCCGAGGACAACGTCGTCCCCGTCGACCTCGTTCATCCCGGTGATCTCATCGAAATTCGCAGTGGCGAACTGATCCCTGCGGACGGGCGAATCGTTGAGGGGAGCGGGACGCTCAACAAAGCCCCGCTCACAGGTGAATCGGTTCCCGTTGATGTCGGCGTGGGCGACACCATCGAAGCCGGCCTGGTGTTGGCGCAGGGGCCCGTGGTCTGTGAGGTGCTGGCCGTGGGCGANAACACGCGACTGTCCGGCCTCATCGACGCTGTCCACACCTTCCGTGAAGTCCCGCCACGACTTCACAGCGGCATTGAGAAATTCACCGCCGTGTGGGTTCCACTGGTGCTGTTCGGCGCCTTTGTTGTGTGGTACTTTGCCTTCCCGGACGACTGGAAAATCATCCTGCTTCTCTGGGTTGTTTCTTGCCCCTGCGCTCTCTTGTTGGCCACGCCCGTTCCTCATGCGGCGGCGCTCTCCAACGCCGCACAGAGCGGTGCAGTTGTTCGGGGCGGCGATGCACTGGAACGGATGGCTCACGTCAACCATATCCTGCTCGACAAGACCGGTACGCTGACCTCGGGGAAACCCAAAATCGGGGACGTGGTGCTCGGAAAGGGCCGACGTCAAGCATCCGCTCTCCAGATCATGATGGGGTTGGAGGCCCGCTCAAATCACCCTTACGCCCTGAGCATCGTGGAACACTGCGAGGCCGAAGGCGTCAAACCGGCGAACATCAAGAATTTGACCGACATCGACGCCGGTGTCGCTGGAAAGCACGGTGCTGCCGAGGTGGCGTTCATTCGACCGGACAAAGCCGAATCCATGGGTGTTGACGTGGAGGACCGGCTTCTTCAGGCGTTCGAGACGGCCAAGAGCGAGGGGCATGGCGCCAGCCTGCTGGTCAAAGACCGGGTGGGCATCGCCATCGTCACCTTCGTCCACGACGACACGCGGGACGGTTCGGTTGAACTCATTACCGCCATGCGAGAACGCAACATCAACGTTGAAATCCTTTCAGGAGACCATCAGCATGCCGTCTCCGAATTCGCCCGGTCCGTGGGATTACCGGAAAGTGCTGCTCACGGTGGACTCAGCCCCGAAGAAAAGGTTCAGTGGGTTCAGGCACGCTCGAGTTCTCACGTCACGATGATGGTGGGCGACGGTTTCAACGACGCTGCTGCGCTGGCCGTGGCCGACGTTGGCGTGGCCATTGGCACCGGTGAAGCGGTGAACCTCGAGGCCGCCGACGTGCTTATTCCGGGCGATGACCCTCGCCTGCTGACGAACATGGTCGACCTCGCTCGCCAAGCGCAGCGCACCCTGATGCAGAACCTCTTTTTCTCGGCCTTCATCACGGTCACGTTGGTTTTTGCCGTGGTTCAGCAGTGGTACGACCAGCTCTGGGTGGGGGTCTTGATTCACGAGCTCTCGGTGATCATCGTCATCCTCAACGGCGCCCGACTGGCACAAAACGGTGAATCCTTCAAGTTGCTCAAGCAAACCCTCAGCACGATGCTGGATGACACCAAACTCGCCTTTTCCACCTTCAAATCACGCTATTTTCCCGCTCGGAACTGACGCTTTTTGATTGGTTTTGACACGACATCTTCAAACCCTAGAAGCATTTCTTGCGGAGTGGTGAGCGAATGGGAAGAGTGCGAGGCGACCCCATCACCACCGCACTGGCTCATCCCACGCGCCGTGGAGCCTACGTTGAACTCGCCAACGCCCAAGAGATGAGCACGGTCCAACTTCAGAAAGCACTCGGTGTCGACCGCTACAACCTCTATCACCACCTCAAGAAACTGGCCTCGCTTGAGCTCATCGAAAACCACCGGGATGAGGGGCGTGCTCGATGGTGGCGCAAAAACCTGCACGTGGACCTGCCCGAACTGCTGAACGCCACCGCAGCAACCGCACCGCCTCAAGCCCAGGAACACGTGCCCGCCGCTGCAATGACCGCACGAACAACGTTGGCGTCCCTTGCGGTCGACGAGGAAGGCCGAGAAGTCATCGTGCTCGACCTCGAAGGTTCCCGCGACCAGATCAGCGCGAAGCAACTCATCGTCCGTCTTTCGGAAGAGTTTGGGCTCACCCTTGATGTGCCCTGGAACTTCATCCCGGAGCAACTGGTCCTCTACTCCAAGAAGAAGTGATTCCATGGCCGAGGATTTGAGCGTGGAATCCAAGGTGGCACCGCCACCCCTCTCGTGTCCGAAATGCAAAGGCCTCCTGCCGTCCGGCCTGGGGGAACTCCAGTGCACCCTTTGCGAGGCTCGTGTCCGCGTGAACCACCCCGCAACCCGCCGAAAATGGCGTGAAGAGAAACTCTCGTGCCCCGAGTGCTCGAAAGTGCTGGTGGCGGGCGTTGACGAACGGCCGGCTGACCTCAAATGCGGGTCGTGTGAATCTTACTTTACGCTCAAGGCCCACGTGCCTCGCGTGGAGATTGAATGCCCCGGTTGCCACCGGAACTTGCGAATGAAACGGCGGCCCGGAGAGCGAATGATTTCCTGCCCCGCCTGCGACACTGACTTCACGGTTCGATTTTGAGGTGTTCGCACCCGGAACGGGGTGGAAAAAGCGCGTGCTACGCCCTTGACTCCGTCGCGCTCCTTATCTATGAAGAGAAGTCCATGAACAAGTGGATGGGATTCCAATGGGTATGAGCGAAAGCCATGACAGTGAGGCTGTTGATGCGACGCACAAAGGCCGCGACGCGACCGAGCGCGTGACCTTGGCGTCCTTGCGTTCCCAATTCACCACGGCCGACACGTCCACGCTTGACGAGGCCATGGGCACCCGTGCCCGGTTCCGCCAAGAAGAACGCATGCGGGCCGACCTCCGTCGGGAACGTCGCCTTCGTCAACAAGCGATCACCGAACGGGTGAACGCCCTAAAGGCCAACATCGCCAAGGACCTCGCAACCCAACACGAACTCACCCTCGACGCCCTTGAAAACGAGTTGAGGGGAACGATGGAAGCCGAATTGGAAACCATGGAACGTGACGCCCTAGCAGCCGAAGAGGCTCGTGTCCGCCACGAACTTGACCTGCGACTGGAACGCCAAATCCAATCCCTCCAGGAACGACACGATGTTGAGCAGCATCAGCGCTTGGAAGAGCGTAAAGCTGAGATCAAGGCCGCCATTGAAACCCAACTCCACGAGGAATACGACCGTCGTCTCGCCATCCAAAAGGAACGGTTGCGTTTGGAATACAACCAAGCCCTCCAACAGCGTCTCCGGGACATCGAGTCCAACCTCGAAGAGGAGATGGAGCGCCGCTTTGTAGAAATGGAAGGTCTGGAAGTGAGCCGACTGGAAGAAGGCCATGAAGCCCTTCTGGCAGAACGAGAAGAACAACTTCGTCGCGGCATCCGAACCCGGCTTGAACAACAACTTCGTCAGCGCCTCAAGCAGCGCGAAGCCCGCCTGAAGGTGGAGTACGAGCGACGCAGCCTGCGTCTCGAGGAAGACATCGCCCAGCAACTCCAAACCGACATTGAACAGCAACTCCGTCGTGAGACCGACGACCTCGAAGAGCGCATGCGGGAAGACGTTGAACTGGCCATTGCCAAGCGTCGAGATGAACTCCGCGCTCAAATTGAAAACGAACTCAACGAGCAACAATCCGGCCGTCTTGCCGAACGTAAGGCTCGCCTGAAGGCCAAGTACGACCTGACGTTCAGCAAAGCCATCGATGACATCTCACGAAGCCTGCGGGCGGAGATCGAAACCGAGCTTGAACACCGCAAAGAGAACGAATTCGCCTCGTACCGTCACGCTCGAGAGGCTGAGATTCAGAACCGTCTGTCCCGCTATCGCTACGAGCGGGAAGCCGAACTTCGCGAACAACTCGAAGCGCAATACTCCGCCAACAAACAGGATTGGACCGAGCGCCTCGACCTTGAATTCCAATCCCGAGAGGCCGCTGCACGAAAGGCCATCATGTCAGAAGTCGATGCGCAATTGCGCAACGAGCGCCTGACGCATGAAACCGACCTCGACCTCCTCAAGGAAGAAACGGCTCTTGAACTGGAAGTTGAGATGGAGGAGCGCCTTCAAGCCTTCAAATCGAGGAAGGAAGAAGAGGTCGCTACCCAACTTGAGCGCCAGTTGGACAAGCGCGAGGAGATCATGCGCAACAAAGCCCTCATCGACGTTCGAAAGCGAGAAGCGCAAATTCGCGCTGAGATCGAAGCGCAACTCGGTCTCAAGCGTGCTGAAATTCGCGACCGACTCAAGGGTCTTGCAGAAAAGATGGATTCGTTCAA
The DNA here is from genome assembly GCA_002725275.1 of Methanobacteriota archaeon. Next base: position 18,124 of record PBOE01000005.1, on the reverse strand, counting down.
GGAGATGGCCGAGGAGAAGATGCGGGAGGCCGTCTCCCAACAGATCCAGGGTGAGATTGACGCTGACGAAGGTGAATTGCGAGCGCGAGAACAAGAGTTCAGCGCCCTTCAGGCCACCGACACTCGAGCCGAAAAGCGCCAAAAGTGGATGCAATCCATCTCTGGACAGGCTCCCGCTGCCTTCGGTGCGGGCGCCATGGACCCGTCAGCGCTCGGCGCACGTCCCGATGGTTTGGGCGCCGCCGCAGGTCGCCCGCTGCGCGGCTTGATGGGGCAGCAAGCACAGGAAGAGCCGCGTTTGGGCCTGGGTAACATGCGCGCACCGATGACCAGCGCTCGCCCACTGGCCGGCCAAGTGCCACCCGTTCGCAACGTTCGCCAGCCCATTGCCCAGCCTGAACCGGTTCGCACGGTTCGCCAGCCGATCTCCCAACCGGCCATGGTGCCGCAAGAAGAGGCGGCCATGGAGGACATCGGCGAAGCCATGCTGGAAGAAGAGGCCAGCGCGCCGATGGAGGCTCCCGAGGAAATCAAGGAAGCAACGGAGGCGGCAGCCCCCACCATGGCACGACCAACGGCCTTGCTGAAGCCCATTCGTGGGACCCTCCAACCCTTGGTTGAGGAAGAGGCCGTTCGAACCGCACCGTTGACGCCGGTCGGCCACATGTTGATGCCCGAAAAGAAGGCACGCGGACCACCACCCCCAGCCTCCGTTGGCCGTCCAAAAACAGCTGAACTGCGTCCTGTTCGAGGCACGCTCACGCCGGTCTCCAAGAAACCCGTGAAGCAACTCAAACCCGACGAGGACGCTGAAGACTGAGCCTCACCCTGTTTACACAGACGGGCGCGTTGTTCATATCTGTCGGGGTCTTCGGTTTGCCCATGAACCACCGGTTGGCGTTTTTCTTGGTGTTCCTGCTGGGCGCCCAGTGCGCCGTGGGGTCCGTTGCTGGCGATTTGTCGCTGCTGACCGACGGCGGTGAAACCGACAGTCTGGACCACCCGCTCGTGCTGTTTAGCGAACTCAACGACGGGCGCATTCTGACGGTTGACACCCAGGGAAACGTGAGTCTCAACAGTTTCACCAACGGTGTACTGATGACGCAGTGGACGGTTTTTCTTGACGTAAGCACCAACAATGCTCGCGTCGACGACGCACAAGAACTGGTCGCCGTTGCCCACGACGACGGCGCTTACGTGGTTCAAATGTCCACGCAGTCGGTCTACTGGAACATCTCCTCTCCGGACCCCGTTGACGACGCCATTCTTGACCAGGAAGGCGATCTTTGGTTGGCCTTCTTCGCAGGAAAGCGACGAGCAGACCAATACGACGTCAACGGCTTCACCGGCGTGAGCAGCAGCACCATTTCCTCCGGCATCTCCGCCTTCGAAATCCTCCATGACGGACGGTTGGCCATTGCCTCCTACAACAAGAAAATCTACGTCCACGGCAGCGACGGAACCCTGTCCAACACGCTGTCCGAACCCAACGGCATCGTCTCGAGCCTGCGCGAAATCGACAACACCACCCTCCTGGCTGGAACGACCGGCGGAACGGTCTACCACTACAACACCGAAACGTGGGCGTCATCGAGCCTTTCTTTGGGCCACACCAAGCAAACCACCTACCTTGCCGACCACGGTGACATGTACATCGTGGGCGCCAAGCAGGGACGAGTCTCCTTCGTCGATCAGACCAACTTCACCGTGATCGAGACCTTCACCGCTTCAGGGGATGTGATCGGCGTGATCCCCGAATTCACCGGCCAGTTCTTTGCCGTCGGCTCCCTCCCCACCAGCACCACCGTGCGTTACTTTGACCTCGACAGTGACTCTGACGGCATCAACGACCTCCGGGACGCCTTCCCCAACGACGCCACGCAAACCGAGGACAGGGACGGCGACGGCTACGGCGACAACGCTGCAGGAAACCAAGCCGATGCCTTCCCGGACGATGAGACACAGTGGGCCGACACGGACGGTGACGGCTACGGCGACAACCTCGGTGGGGAGAACCCGGACCTATTCCCCGCCAACCCCGACCAGTGGGCTGACGCCGACGGCGACGGCTACGGCGACAACGCCAACGGGCAGGACGGTGACGTGTTCCCCGAGGAAGGCACGCAATGGGCCGACACCGACCGAGACGGCTATGGCGACAACCCGGACGGGTTCAAAGCTGACAGCTGCCCCACCGTGAACGCTTTTTCGAGCCTTGACCGCTACGGCTGTCCGGACAGCGACCTTGACGGCTACTCCAACCCCGACGACAACTGGACCGTCGACAACGGCGCCGACGCCCTGCCCAACAATCCGACGCAGTGGCTGGACGGTGACGGCGACGGCTACGGCGATGCGGCGGACGGCCAGAGCGCTGATTCCTGCCCTTGGGAATTCGGCACCTCCACCAAGGCCGTGAGCATTGACCCGAACAGCACCGCCGGGTACGTGGCGGTGCCCTCGTTTGGTTGCCTCGACGAGGACGGCGACGGTTGGGTTGACCGCACGGAATCACCGCTCATGGACATCGACCCGAACGAGCACTTCGACGGCGACGGCGACGGCGTCGGCTCAAACGCCGACTACGACGACACCAAGGCCTTCATTCAGACCGAACAAGATCACTGCCTGAACGACAAAAACGACACGTCGGAAGCCTGCATGGGTTGGAACGACCCGGCCTACCAGGCTTACCTCAGCGGCGTGGAAGAAGGCACCCTCGTGCTGGGCTACAACGCTTGGAACACCTCAACCAGCGACACCACCGGCAGCAACAGCGANTCGCTGGTCGACGAGGACACCTTGAATCAGGTCATCACGGTCGGCTTGGTGGCGTTTGTCAGCCTCACCGCCCTCATCCTGGTCGTGGCGTACATCGTCAACCGTAGAAAGACGGCGGCCGCCACCAAGACGTACGGGGGTGTGCAACCCGGTGCGTCCACCAACGCCGCGCAGGAAGCCCTCGAAGGGCGGGGCGGTCTGTCGGCCGACGGGGGCATCATCGCCGATGCTTCGTGGGACGACGATGTNGCCCAACTGGACTTCACGCAGGATAGCGACGGCTTTGACGACATGGCGCTCAAGAACGAGGACGGACCGACCGAGGCCGGGGCTGTCAACTACGAAGAGGAGAGCATGGAAGCCNTGGCCGGCGTGGGTGCAACACCCGCNGCAGAGCCAGAACCCGAACCATCCACCCCTGAAATGCCGTCCGAAGCACCACCCCTTCCCGAANGTGGCCTGCCCGANGGTTGGACGATGGACCAGTGGCGATGGTACGGCCACGAGTGGCTGGCAAAGTACGGGAAGAATTAACGCCAAACGATGGGCAAACTCGCCTTCAGAGCGCCCAGTTCAACCCCGGTGTAAAGCGGTTGACCGTCAACCTTGCAGGTGTTCATGACCAGCCACAGAAAGCCGTTCCAAGCCGAAGAATCTGCAAAAAGTTCGACCTTACCGAGGACCGCCGCCATCAACAGTTTGGACTGGTCGGTCTCGTCGCTGCACAACGCCTTCACCAAGTCCTTCGCTCCAAAGCGGTAGGCGGGTGGGCGCCACGACATCATGGACGATCACACCTGGAACGGCGCCATGTTCAGACGCTCGGCAAGATGCTCGACGTCGACGTCCACCGCTTGCTTCATTCGCTCTCTCAGGGTGTCGATTTCGCCCCGCATCTTCAGCATCTTGTGGGTGCGAATCATCTCGGCCAGCAGTTCGTTAACGCTGCGATGACCACCCGTGGTCCGCAACGTGTTCAACTGGCGTCGAATCTCATAACTCACACTCACGGAGGTCATCCCTTCTGCCGTCATTCGCAATCCCGGTCGGAGATGCGCCTCGGCCCATACTTAACCCATGCGAAAGGTTGCGTGGAGAGGACGCCCGTTTTGGCGTGGGGGACGGCCCACCAACCCTCAGCGAATGGTGCGTTCACGTCGAAGACGGGATTCCTCGACCACGCCGAACTCCCGGCGAACTTCTTGCACGCGCTGGTGAACCTCTTTGGCCAACGTCCAGTATTCCAAACTCCCTGCACCGGCTCCTGAGTTGGTGGGTTTGTTCAAAATCACCGTTGGAGCACCGCTCCACGGGGCTTCAGCCACCTTGGCCAACCGCCGAACGGTGGTGTTGAAGAGCTTGTTGGGCATCTTTTTGTTCACCTGGTCGCAGACGTAGGTGCTGAGTTTCGACCGTCCGTCCACCATGGTCATCACGATACCGAAAATCTTCAGGTTTCGGTTGATCCTGCGNTGAATCATTTTAATCGAGTTCATCAGCATGCTGAACCCTTCCAGCGCNTAGTACTCGGCCTGAACGGGCACCATCACCCAGTTGGCCGCACACATGGCGTTGATGGAGAGCAAACCCAAGGAGGGTGGGGTGTCGATGATGATGTAGTCGAACTCGTCCATGATGGGCAACAAGGCCTCTTGGAGACGGGTTTCTCGACCGATTTTGTGGCTGAGTTCAATTTCAGCCCCGGAGAGGTGAATATCACTGGGGAGAATGTAGAGGTGACCNGCGTCGATGGTGTCCGGGACTTTCTTTCCACCGTTTCGATTGCTCCACGCCTCACGCATGGCTTTGGTGATCTCCTCGGGGGGGATGAGGTATTCCTCCATAAGCGGGAGTTCTTCGCCTGAATCGTTGGTCAAAAGGTCGTAGACCGTCTTTTTGATCTTCTTTTTTTCGAGGCCGAANGAGGTGGCACAGTTNCCTTGNGGGTCCANATCNATGAGCAGGACCTTNGCCGGGGGCAAGCCTTGGCGACGGGACCCNTTGGCGAGGGCGGCGGCNACGTTGACGGCCGTGGTNGTTTTGGCGCACCCTCCTTTTTGGTTCGCAACGGCGATGACCATCTTGTAGGGGTTCACGGTCTTTCACCTCCGGCGTCCTCAGCAGGAAGGACCTCCCCTTTCAATGCAGGCATCAAAGACCCACGCATCAAGCGGGTTGAATCACGGGNACGGGCACCTCGGAGAGNATCTTTCGNACGATGTGCATGCCCGTGATGCCGCGAATCTTGGCCTCGGGCTTCATGTTGATTCGGTGGGAGATGATCTGGAGGGCGATGCCCTTGATGTCGTCGGGGATGACGTAGTTTCGGCCGGCCACGGCNGCAGCGGCGCGCCCGGTCTTGAACAGGGCTTGACTGGCACGAGGCGAGGCCCCGTTGATGACGCGGTGGTCTTCACGGGTTCGCTGNACGATTTCAATGATGTAGGACAGGATGGCGGGGTCGACGTGCACGGTTTCGAGGGCCTTTTGCATGGCGACCACCTTCTTGGGTGAGGTGACCTGTTCGACCACGTGTTCGTCCTGNCCTCGCANCTTGCGGCGGGCGAGAATGGCNTTCTCCTCTGCACGGTCGGGGTAGCCCATGCTCATCTTCATCAGGAAACGGTCCATTTGCGCCTCTGGCAGNGGGTAGGTGCCTTCCTGCTCGATGGGGTTTTGCGTGGCCAACACCACGAAAGGAGCGGGCAATTTGTGGGTGATACCCTCGATGGTCACCTGCTTTTCTTCCATGGCCTCCAGCAGCGCTGCTTGCGTCTTTGGAGGTGCACGGTTGATTTCGTCAGCCAGCAAAATGTTGGAAAACAGGGGGCCCGCACGGAGTTTGAACTCACCCGACTTCTGGTCGTACATGTACGTCCCCATGATGTCGGAAGGCAACAGGTCGGGTGTGAATTGCACACGCTTGAACTTGCACCCNAGGGCACGAGCGAACGTGTTGGCCAGCAGGGTCTTGGCCAAGCCAGGGAAGTCTTCGAGCAGCATGTTGCCGTTGGAAAGGATGCCAACCGTGACACGGCGCAGGTTCTCGTTCTTCCCGATGATGACTTTGCTCACTTCGTTCATCAGGCTGTTCGAGATGGCCGAAACGGTTGCAATCAAATCTTGAGTACGTGCGCCACCGGCGCCTGCTTGCATACTTGCTTCCATGACAAGACCTCGTTCGCAAGAAGAATCTCTGCTCATATCTTATATGAATGTGCGCGCTTTCTCTGTCAAAAATGCTCATCCACACTTCAAGAGGCAGCGAACTTAACGGCCCCAGAAATGATTGTCCTTGCGGTGAAGGGCCACGATTTCGTCGAGAATTTCCTCCTCCACCGGTGAAAGATCGGCTTTCTTGAGGCGCTTGACGTGCCGTTCAGGGACGTCAACGTAGAATTCGTCCAGTTCTTCGATGTGCCGGCCGACCGTCGGACCCTGAACGGCCACAGCGATTTCTTCACCCTGCATGGCTTCCTTGACGTCCTCGCTGGCCCGTGTTCGCAAACTCTTCACTTGACCCACGGGCGTGCCGTCGAGTTTCATGAGGCGCTGGCCAACGTGGATGCGGCCGCCCAGGACGCGCATGCCCACGATGGCAGGACCCTTGGCCCGGAAGGTGTGGTCTTTGAGGTACAGCACCTTTCCGGGGTAAACCAAGGATTCGCGCTGCTCTTCTTCGATGGCCGCCTTGGTGTCGTCCTGCCACGCTTCAAAGGCGTCCATGATGTGATAGATGATGGGTCCAGCGATGAATTTCACTTCCCCGCTGTCGTCCTCGAGTTGTTGCGCCACGTCGCTGGTGTTGGCCTTGGTCGAGAACCCGAGGATCACCCGTTGAAGCGGGTCTGCGGCGGATTTTGCCATCAAGAGGTCCTTCTTGTTCACGGGCCCAACCGTGGCTTGGCGAACCGGAACGTTGCGTTGGTGCAGCTCGAACGCTAGGGCCTCCAGTCCACCGACCGTGTCGGCTTTGATCACCACACCCGTGCGGTCCTCTTCCGCCCCTCGGCACGGTCCTGAGGCCGTGTGCTCGCCAAAGGCATGACGCGAAAAGACCTCGTTGCACGACGAGCACATCACCGGCATGGCGTTGAAAATAGCACGCCACTCCTCTCGAATGGCTTCCTCCGCCACCGAACGCTCCTCAGCGGTGTTCGCCAGGTGCAGGGTGGTGCCAGCAATGGTGGCTTCGAGGTTCGGTGCAACGATTTTGACGCCCGAGGCTGCTTCAACCGTGTCGAAATTGACCCATCGCTTGCCAGCGTCCCGCATTTCAGCCATGCCCTGCGGGCGCTTGAGACCCTTGATGTGCGTCGTGAACGGGCCGTCCTGACCGGCCAACATGACGGTATCGCCTACGCTCAGTTCGCCCCGGTAGAGGATGACGTCGATGGTCTTGCCCATACCGACCTCGTCGCGCATTTCGAGCACGGTGCCTTGAGCGGCGCCCAGCGTGTCGGTGAGACGGTCCTCAAGGAAGCGCTCAGCCAAGCCCACGGTCACGGCGAGGAGGTCTTGGAGACCTTCACCCTCTTTGGCCGACATGGGCACGAGCGCCACGTTTTGTCGAAAGTCTCGAATTTTATCGTAGCGTTCGAGGTTGAATCCATGCTCGGAAAACTGCCCGACCGTCTTCCAATAGCGATCCTCAAACAGCGCTCGAACATCCTCTCGTTGAGCGCTGAACGATTCGATAAACGAGCGCCCAGCCTCGCAGCGCCAGCCGTGAAGGCGNTCNACCTTGTTNCCNGCNATNACNAANGGCGTNCGNGTNTCCTTGAGGATGTTGAGNGANTCNATNGTCTGNGGCTGCAAGCCTTCCATGATNTCGACNACCANGACNGCGATGTCAGCCACCGANCCGCCNCGATTTCGNANCGANGCGAAGGAATGGTGGCCNGGNGTGTCNATGAANAACANNCCGGGTGANTTGAANTTCTTCCCNCCCANCATGGCGGCGCANGTCTCGTTNANNACNTCNGCNGGCACTTCNGTNGCNCCGATGTGNTGGGTGATGCCACCGGCTTCNCNGTCCATNACGCTGGCTTGGCGCTGNCTGCCNATGGAGCGNACCATGTCNAGNANACTTGTCTTNCCGTGGTCGACGTGNCCNAGCACNGAGACNATCGGNTGNCGGTTGTGGCCTCGNNNAGGNGCNTCGCCTTCNTCGGCGNNNGNGNCCTCTTCGTCNGNCATGNTNTCACCACTCNAAGTTGCGGNGTTATGAGGNTTCACTCGTANACCCANGNGCCCATNGTGTTNTCCCAGGACATCAAGCCCTCGGGGAACCANANNCCNAGNTCGAATTCNGCNGTTTCCGGNGCNTCNGAGCCGTGAATCATNTTGNAGCCCATGTCCATGCCNAANTCGCCACGNATNGTGCCNGGGTCGGCGTTTCGNCCGTTGGTNGCGCCGATGAGTTTGCGNGCGACNGCAATGGCNTCNACACCTTNCCANGCCATGCANACNACGGGNCCGGAGGTNACGAATTTGATGAGNCCGGGNAAGAANGGNCGNTCCTTGTGNACNTCGTAGTGGGNACGAGCGATNTCTTCGGTCGGCACCATGGCNTTCAGNCCGACNANNTTNAGGCCNTTNCGNTCAAANCGNCCNATNATTTCGCTGATGAGNCCTCGCTGCACGCCGTCGGGTTTGATCATNACATAGGTCGTTTCCATGGTGTTCACCGTNCCGACCCAAAAGTGACCCGTTTANGGGCGTTGCTGTGGGGCTGTGCGCACTTCAAGGCTCACTGGATGCCGCCCTTGACGTAGTGACGGGTCCACTTGACCTTGCGAGCGTTTCGCTTGAGTTGGAGTTGGTTCTTGCGAGCCTTGCTGCTCTTGAACCACAGAACGCTGCCGTCCTTGCGGACAAACATCATGCCGGTGCCGGGTTCGATCTCCTCGCCCGTGAAGTTGCAAATTCGTCGTTCTGGCATTGTCCTCACCGTGCGTTCAGCTTGCGGGCTTCACGGCCCGTGTCCTTGAGCATCAAAATGTCGCCCACTCGAATGGGGCCGACGACGTTTCGGCTGATGATGCGGCCAACGTCCCGGGGGTTCGGGGCATCGTTCACGCGCACCTTGACTTGCGTGGCTTCACCGGTCATGCCGGTTCGTCCCACGATTTCGACCACTTCTGCTGGCCATCCACCAAGTTCTTCACTCATGTTCAATCAACTCGATGTCGTGNTTCAGTTCTTGAGGCCCTTGATTTCCTCAACGACTTCGTGGAATTTCTCTTGGGCGCCTTTGGTGATTTCCATCACCGCAACGGAGGCTGCGGAGGTGTCCTTGGGCATGCCGATGGCCTTGGCCAGGAATTCCTGGCTTGGCACGTAGCCGAAGGGAATGTCCTTCTCGGCACAGATGAGGGGAATGTGAGCCAGCAACTCGGGAGGGTTCACGTCCTCGGCGAGGATGATGAACTGGGCCGTACCGCGCTCGGCGGCTTTGGTCACCTCGTTGCTTCCTTTCTTGACACGACCGTTTTTGTTGAGGTCGATCATGTCGTAGATTTTGTTGGCTAGGTCTTCTGGGGTTTCAAATTGCACGTGTACACTCATTGGAATCACTCCTTCCTCGTGATAGGGGCATCCCTCCGCAGAACCTCGCGAATATAAACACAACGGAAGCCGCACGGGCCCGCAAATCGCTGAATATTTGTTCAACTTGAGCGCAGTCTGCGGAAATTCATGCCTCGAGTCCGAGTTCGCTGAGGACGTGGTCGACCCCTCGGGCNAGCGCCGGACCGCCCGAAATCACGTCCCTGGCGTTGGGCAACGAACCCGTTGCGTGGACGCCGTCNACGTATCGNAGNAGGCGTGCGATGGCCCCTCCGGTGAACAGACCGTGGCTGCAGGCGGCATGAATTTGAATCGCGCCTTGACTTCGGAGCGCCTCTGCGGCGCGGCANATGGTTCCGCCCGTGGCGATCATGTCGTCCACGATGGCGACGGATTTGCCAGCGACGTCGAGGTCCTTGGCCTGATGAACGATGGTGTGGGCGTCGATTCGGGTCTTCTCNAGGTAGGAGAACTCGCAGTTGATCTGGTTGGCCACGCTTGACGCTCGGTCGATGGCCCCTTTGTCGGGGGAGAGGATGAAATCGGGGTTGACCGTTTCTTTGAGGTGATGCGCCAGTTCGGGCATGGCGGTGGTGAAGGCGACCGGGATCGACATGTCGCTTAGCACGGCCGGTGCGTGAAGGTCGAGCACGACCATGCCGTCGCATCGGGTGGCGAGCATGTCGGCGATGGCCCGAGCAGAAATTGACTCACCGGGTTTGAAGCGCTTGTCCTGTCGGGAGTAGCCAAAGTACGGAACGGCCAAAATGACACCTTTTCCCACGTCAGGCAGGGTCTGAGGGCCAATTTCTCGTAAATTTTGCAAACGCCCGCTGCGCACGTCTTGAATCGCATCCAGCATCAGGAGGGTTTCGACGATGCCGGAGTCGGGAAAGGTGTTGGAAACCAACACCACGGGTTCTTCTCTCAGCGCCTCGATGGTATCGGTGGGAATGCGAATGTAGCCCTCGGTGTCTGGGAAGCGTCGCGTTTCGAGTGGGTGATGGGCCCATCCGAGCGTGTCGGCAAGCTGCTTAGCCATCGCACCTGCGTTGCTGCCCGATACGACGACCATGCCATCCCCTTGATGCCTTCCAGCGACTGGACCTTCATCTTCTTTGCGAGCCGCATGGACCGCATGAGTGGTGCGCGAGGCAGGACTTGAACCTGCGACCTCCCGGTTATCAGCCGGGTGCTCTAACCGACTAAGCCACCCGCGCAAGGGTAAACTCGCCGACTTGACCCCCCGTCATAAGCATGACGGCTCGCAAAGTCCTGCCTTGAGGTGAACCGAATCACTCTTCTTCCATGCTGTTGATCGTGATGTACGATGGCAACTGCATGACCTTCTCGAAGGTTCGAGAAAGAACCACTTCGTCCAGGCGCTCTCGGGTGCGAGCAAGGGCGGTGATTGGAATGCGAATCTGTTCGTCCACGCCGAATTGCATCTGCATGCGCATCCGGGTGGTCACGATGACCCCCTTGTAGGTGCGCTTCACGCGGAACAAGCCGGTGATGACGCCGATTTCTTCGCCTTGGTTGTCCAAAACGGCTCGGTCCAACATCTCGTCGGGGGCGTACAGTTTCTCATCGATGCGGACGGTGTTTCGCCAGCGGCGCTGCAGTTCACGCATCGATTTCGACAGCTTCACCGTACCGTCGCCGCGAATGCTGTGCACCAGTTCCTTTGGAAGGGGTGCCAGTTCAGCGGGTTTTCTCATGTATTCGTCAGCAACGTCGGGAAGCACTTGAATCCGCATGGACTTCACACGTGCCTCGTTGGGGTGATGTCGCTCACCCACGATCGTTCCTACTTTGGTATTGTTGACATAGACATCCCGTTGGATCAACTCCTGGATGTCGTATTCTGTGTTTTTCATTTCCCATCTCTCCTTGCCGATTTTGTTCGGCTTACCTTTCTGTCGGCCTCGGCACCTAATATATTCTTCCCCGATGAAAATATCATTTCCAATTGTATTTGACGCATAATTCCAATCTCAACCAATTGAAATATAGAAAATATTTTGATTTTCGATGTCGCATAACGCGCGTAATTTCAATACAAATCTGACCTGCATTCTGATACAACTTGAATCGCTTTTTAATTGAAATCAAAAGAATTCATCGATCGCCAAGTCGGCCCGCCCTTTCGAGCGGTTTTCCATGGATTGGATGGNAATTTTTCAATTGAAAAATGTGAAAATAGCCGGAAAAANCACCCNNACTCCAGCACAGCCCTGCTTGACGAATTCGGCTGGGAGTCTTGATGAACACCCGCTTCATGCTCCTTCCATGAGCGCAGGTTGCGTGCTGGTCCATGCCCTCCATCCGCTCTCTCAGGCGATGTTTCGACGAGGTGCGCTTGAGGGCGTGAGGTTCTACGCCACTCCGGACCACTGCGAAGCACTCACAAACGAACATGCTGCGCTGGTGGCCGCTTTTCCTTCAGCCTTNACACCGCTCACGCATGCCTTCAACGACACCGAGGCAGACACCATCGACCCACGAACAACACGGTACCTGTTGGTCGAAGGAGAGCATGCCGTTGAACTTCCCTCAGCCGCCCGCACCATCAGGCTCCGCACGAATGGAGCGGCGGGCGGCACCCCCTCGGGTCTCGATCTCCACCTCGTTGACGCCCTGCCTCCGGTCGAGGGGACGGACCTTGACACCATGTTCACCGAATGGATGGCCGCCAGTGCGGTGAAAGAAACCCCTCAACTGACGGACGAACGGTTCCACTGGTGCGANCTCAACGACNTATCGGCGGCCGTGGCGCTGATGCTTCAGGACCCCNACTTGGAGGGCACCTACCATTTCGCAGGCCGACGGTCATGGTCGGCCGAGGAAACCTGGATTGAATTCGACGCCATGGTCCAACGAACCCTCGCCGGACAAACCGGGGCCTTCGGATCCGAGCATCTCACGGCCCGCGGCGTGCCTGCAGTCCGTGCCGTCGCCGTTTCTGGAATCGGCAATGAAGCCCCTCGACCNCCCCTCGGGCCCCTTCATACCTTTCTCACCGAAGCCACCGGAGAAGGATGGCACCCGAAGACGCCGTTGCGTCAGAGCTTGATGATGGTCATCGCACAACTNTCGGAACGTCAGGCCTCGTGAGCCTCACTGAACAGGTCAGCGCCCAACAGCGGGAGGAGCAGGCTTGCGTCGCCTTCCACACAAACATGAGGGGCTTCCGGGCGCATTTTCCCCCACGAAATGGCTTCGCGCAATCGAGCACCGGAAAGGCTTCCATCATGTTCGGGGGCCGTGGTGATGTAAACGGCACTGTCAAGACCACCCCGGTACTGATTCCACCAGATAACGTGATGCTTGGAAATCCCGCCGCCGACCATCAAGGCGTTGGACGTCTCAACGTCCCACGTCAAATCGCTCATGATTTGCTCGTCGGCCAGGGTGTCAAGGTGGAAATCACGGTGCTGTTGGCGGAACATGAACANCTGCGCGCCGATGGACCCGTCCGTGATGCCAGGGATGCAAACCGGAATTTGGTGTTTGGCGGCCCAGTAAATGAACGTGTCCGGGGTGCCGATGCGCTTCCCCAATTCCCAGACGAGGTGAATGGAACCAAAACCAATCCACGCATCGGCTCCGGTTTTACCGGTCTCCTTCAACCGATCGTTGTAGATCTCCTCGAGAACGGGCATGACCACGGCTTCAATGATTTCGCCGTATGAGGCGTTGGGGACGATGACGTTACCGAGTCGCATCAGCGCGTGCTCGCCCAGCTCAACATCGTCCAGGTCAAACGATCCGTGGTAGTAGTGCTTGTAGGCTCGTGCAATGTCATGGTCGAGCGTGCCGCAGGTGGTGGAGACCACGTTGAACATCTTTCGCTTGATGGCCTCCACAAAGAAGCCACGGGTCCCGGTGGCGCACAGGCAGGCCGGGAAGGACAGCCAGTTGGTCACCTTGGAAGGGTCGGCATCAGCGGCGTCGATGGTTGAGCGCATATCGGCCAGAATCGTCCGTGCCTCTGCAAATTTCGTGGCCGTGAACCCACCGGCTTGAGCCATTTGCTCNATCAGCGCCCGTGGCGTGGTCGCTTTGGAGAAATCGTAGTCCACCACNGGAACGTCGAAGGCTTCGGGGTCAACTGCCATGGCCAAACCTCGCGGCCTTGCTTCATGAAGGTCGCCCTCAGGGCGTCTGCCTCATTCGTTCCACCGTTCAAGTTCGTGCAAGCGGTCCCGCAAGCGAGCAGCTTCTTCGAAATCAAGGTCCTTGGCGGCTTCGTTCATGGCCGTACGCAACTCTTCCATGAGGGCAGCCCGTTCGTCGGCGGANAAATTCGCCACCACGTCATCAGGTTCGTCATATGTCAGTTGAGAAGTTGAATTTTCAATTGAATTATCTTGTTCCCCGGTTGAACTCCATGCGCCTGCGCCCAAACGGAGACGTTGCGCCCAGTCGCCGTCTCGCCGTCCACCTTTTTTGGCGATGAGGCGGCGTTTTCCATCGCTGCCTGTGGTCGTCCCGGTGATGGTCGCATCCTCGGTTTCACCCATCACGGGCAGGGCCTTGACGANGGTTTTGGGCGTGATGCCAAGGGCTTCGTTGTTGGCCTGTTGGCGTTGGCGACGTTCGAGCGTTTGGCGGATGGCGGCCTCCATGGCGGGCGAGAACCCGTCGGCGTACAACAGCACCTTGCCGTGCTGGTTTCGAGCCGCACGACCGATGGTCTGGAGCAGGCTGCGCTCGTTCCTCANGAATCCCTGTCGNTCGGCGTCGAAGATGGCCACCAGACTCACCTCGGGGATGTCCAAGCCCTCGCGAAGAAGGTTGATGCCGACGATGACGTCGATGTGGCCCAAACGAAGCGCATTGATGATCTCGGTTCGCTCNATGGTGTCAATTTCCGAATGCAGGTGGTGCGCCTTCACGCCCATTCGATTGAGNTAGGCCGCCACCTCTTCGGCGAACTTGATGGTCATGACGGTGACCAGGCATCGCTCCCCTTGCTCGATGCGCAGGTTGATCTCCGTGAGCAAATCGTTGACTTGACCGGCCGTCGGACGAACCTCGATTTCAGGGTCGAGCAGCCCCGTGGGTCGCAACTCCATTTTGGCNATGCCCTGGATGGTCTGCAGCATGTCGTACATCGATTCGGNCTCGGGGTGTTTCTTCGCCAGGTCAGGATCACCCGCACCGCCACCGCTTGGAGAATGGAGCAGGCCGTTGGGAACGGTTTGTCCGGTGATCTCGCAGAGGTGCCGAAGTTCCCGCTCACCCGGCGTGGCTGAAACGTACACCATCTGCGGGACCAGGCTTTGGAATTCGGGGAGTTTGAGCGGGCGGTTGTCCGCTGCAGTTGGAAGTCGNAAACCGTGGGTGATGAGGCTCTCTTTTCGCGACCGGTCGCCGTGGTACATGCCGCCGACCTGCGGAAGGCTGACGTGGGATTCGTCCATGATGACGAGGTACTTCNTTGGGTCGCCGTGAAATTGGTTGGCGCACGCAGCGAAGAAGTCGAGCAGGCAATATGGGCGCTGGCCCGGCTCACGACCGTCAAAGTGCAGCGAGTAGTTTTCCACCGATTGACAGTGACCGATTTCACGAAGCATTTCAAGGTCGTACTCGGTTTTCTGCTCGAGACGGTAGCGCTCAAGTTCCTTGCCTTGCTTGGCAAACCATTTGCTGCGGTCGTTGAGTTCTTCCTCAATGGATTCCAACGCCGCCTCAAAGCGTTCGGGACTGGTCATGAAGAATTCCTTTGGGTGAATCCACGCTTCCTCGAGCGTATCGAGCGCCTCCCACGAGACCGGATCGCAGATTTGGATGCTCTTGATCCCGTCGAAGTCGAAGACGATGCGAAGGGGGTCGTCGCGACTTGGCATCCAGATGTCGACCACCTCACCTCGCACCCGGCATTCGCCTCGCTTCAGGTCGGTGGTCGTCCGNCGNTATTGGAGCTCGATGAGTTCACGCAGCAGGTCGCTGGTCTCGATCGCNTGGCCGACGTGGCAGCGCAGATGGTACTCAAGGAAGGTCTCGGGCGGGTTGAGACCGTAAATGCACGACACCGACGACACCACGACGCAATCAGGACGGGACACCAACGAAGCCACAGCGGCAAAACGTTCCTGCTCGATGCGCTCGTTGATGCTCAACTCCTTGTCGATGTACAAGTCNCGCTTGGCGAGGTAGGCCTCGGGCTGATAGTAGTCGTAGTGGGAGACGAAATACTCCACTGCGTTGTCGGGAAAGTAGCCCACCATTTCCTGATGTAACTGGCGAGCAAGGGTCTTGTTGTGGCTCATGATGAGGGTGGGGATNTTGAGTTCCTGAATGACGTGGGCCATGGCGAACGTCTTGCCGCTGCCCGTGACGCCGAGCAACACGCAGCGCTCTTGGCCTTTTTTCAATTGAGAAATCAATTCTTCAATTGCTTTTGGCTGGTCGCCGGCCGGGTCAAACTCAGCGTGAAGGCGAAACCGCTTGACNTCAGGCCGCANTTCCTCGAGGGCCGCACCGTCCAAGGCCTTCGAAAGGTCNAACGGATTGCGTTGAGTCAGGTCAACCTCGAGCAACGGCTGGNCAGCCAGCGACTCGAAGGAGCCGTCGTCGTCCCACTCGTTCACCATGTGATCCACCCAGGTCTGCTCGGCTCAGGGGAGATAAAGTCCGCCGTTGACGTGAAGAATAGCGCCCGTGATGTAAGCCGAATCAGGGCCGACGAGGAAGGAGACGGTGGCCGCCATGTCTTCGGGCGAACCCACGCGCTGAAGGGGCACNTCCTGCTCCCGCTGTTGACGCTTTTCCGGGCTGTCGCCCGCGAGGATGTCCGTGTCAACGTAGCCGGGAGCGAGAATGTTCACGCGCTTGCCCTCTGGACCGACGGACTGCGCGAGGGATCGCGCCCACGTCGACAACGCTGCTTTGGAAGCGGCGTAATCCGCACCGTGAGGTGAACCTCGNGTCCCNAGNTGNGAGCCNACNACCACCATNCGNGCNTGTNCNGTCAGGTGGGGTTGGACCGCTTTCCAAACGGCTACAGCGCCCTCGAAATTGGTTTTCATCGTTGCAGTGAGGTCGTCAAGGGTCATGGCGTGGCCCTGNACNCGGTTGTANACGCCGTGATTCAACACGAGCACGTCGATNCCCCGCTCCATCCAAGGNTGCTGNCCGAGCAAGCCCACTTCGCCCGTGTCAGCACAGTTGACCTTCACGGCCAGTGCGTCATCGCCACGCTCTCGAATTTCGTCGACGATCATCTCCGCAGGCTTGGAAGATTGGTTGTACGTCAGCAGGACGTCGTAGCCGTCAGCCGCCAGTCGGTCGGAGATGGCGGCGCCGATACCGCGTCCACCACCGGTCACGAGGGCTACGGGACGGCTCATGAGACTGGGTGGGCTTCATTGTTCATGAAACCATGTGAGCGCGTTCACGCATCCTCGGGAAGGAATTGCGCCAACTGCGGNGGTTGCCAGCCCTCGGGNTTCAGCACCTTACCGTCTTCACGGCGAAGNACCNTGCCGTCCACGAGTTTCGCCATGTTCGACCGGTGAACTTCATTGAAAGCATCGTCGTAAATGCCCTGCATGCCGTGGTTGATGATGGTCCCGGCCAGGATGTAGCCGATGTCGGCCAGAGCGTCCAACACCTCGACCAAATCGCCTGCACGGGCNGCTTCAGCGTATTCTTGAACCTCTTCGGTGAGAAGTTTGATGCGCAGCTCGATGAGTTCGTCAGGCCCAAGTCCAGGCGCATCGAGTTTNGGGATCTCAAAGGCCTGATTGAATTCAAGCAGCGAGGCGACGATGGGGTTCATGCACGANGTTCCTCAAGCCGGCTCAAGAACCTTCACCACTTCGGGTCCGTAAGCGAAACGTNGGCTGCATCAGTCAAGTCCTGTGCCGGCGGGTTCAACGGAAAAGCCGAACACCAAGGCGGCCAGCAACACCCAACCCGTGAGCATGGACACCCGAAACAACACCGTTTGAAAGTCGGCAAAGCGATGCATTCGAAGCACGACGAAGATGTTGGCCAGCGCCATCGCCGCAGCAGCAGCGAGGAACCAGATGCCGTCCATGGGGTCAGCGATGGCGAAGCAGGCGAACCACAGCAAGGAGAGTTGAACCGTGGTGCGCGTGGTGGCCGTCTCGCCAAATTTGGACGGGAAGGAATGGATGCCTTGTTCTCGGTCGCTCTCCACGTCCATGCGGGCGTAGTTGATGTCAAAGGCGGCAATCCACAACGCTACGCCAATGGAGATCGGGAGGATGGTGGGCGCCCAGAGGAACTCGGTACGCATCGGCAGCAAGCCGGTGATGGCGCCCCAACCGTGCACATCAGCAGCGATGGCGACCCATGCGCCAGCAGGAGCGAGGCCGAGGCAGAGCCCCAACCAGAAGTGGCAACCCCATGTAAAGCGCTTCATGTACGGATAAATCACGAAGGTCAGCACGGGCAACCAGGCCATCATCAGGGCGACCCTGTTCAACAAGCCGGCACTGATGAGTAACATCGCCAAAAACACGGCGGCAAGGGTCCAGGCCGTTTGCATGCTCATCTCGCCGGATGCGAGGTGCCGTCCCTGCGTGCGCGGGTTGGCGGCGTCAATGTCCCGGTCGATGATGCGATTCAGCGCCATCGCCAACCCACGGGCTCCAACCGCAGCCAACAAAATCAGCAGGAGGTCGCCCTCGCTTCCGACGTTGAACTGGCGAACGGCAATGATGTACCCCATCAGAACGAAGGGGAGAGAGAACAACGTGTGCTCGATTTTGATGAAGGACAAGACTTGCTTGACATC
>PBOE01000004.1 GCA_002725275.1 Methanobacteriota archaeon | reverse complement strand
CCAACTGGTTTCACGTTCTTTTCACATCCCGCTAAGGATACTTTTCAGCTTTCACTCACGTTACTTGTAAACTATCGGTCTCGAGTTGTATTTAGGATTGGAAGTATCTGCCTCCCATATTCACACGCGATTTCCAACGCATGCTACTCTGTGACAGTCACGTGGTCATATCATGTACGGATACGGGACTTTCACCCTCTATGGATCCGCCGTTCCAGGCGAGTTCTCCTTCCATGACTTAGACAAAAGACTGCCAACCACATCTCCCTCTCTTTCGATTTGGGATTCGGCTTGTCCTGATCCGTGTTCATTCGCCACTACTAACGGAATCTCAATTGATTTCATTTCCTCCACCTACTAAGATGCTTCAATTCGGTGGGTTCCCTATCGCTAACGCGACCGTTTCCGAAGAAACAGGAAGTCCTATTCAGCCATCTGCGGATCTTAGGCATACATGCGCCTACCCGCAGCTTATCGCAGCTTGTCACGACCTTCATCGGCACTCGAGCCGAGCGATCCCCCAGTTGGGTTGTAGCATCACATGTGTATGTTTCCACACCATATGAGTAACCCTTCGGTATCTAGTCATGCCAATTCGGCCTCAACAGAAAACCACCTCCTCGAGGGCGGTTCTCCTCAGCCCTTCCCCCACCATGACAGGCATGACAGGGTGCTAAGCAACCACCCGACCTTCCACCCATATAAGAAGAAATCGGTCTCCAACGGACCCATGAAAGCGCTACGGTCTTTCCATTTTCCTCAAAATTTTGCGAAACACGAACCTTTGCTTCAACTTGGTGAAAGCAGAGCCAAATTTTCCGAGGCGTACGTATCGTCGCCAGCCGTCCGGAAAGTCTCAACCGCTTGGGTCAATTGTCCGAGGTGAAACATGGCCACACCAGCGGTGTTCAACCCCTTTGCTGATCCCGGCGTCCGGGCGTTGTGGACGTTCATGATGCCGAGAGCCTTTTCGGCGCGACCGCTCTCGATCAGGGCAATGCCCAAATTTACNAGCACGTCAGCGTTGGTGGGTGCAGATTTGGCCGCCTCCCTGAGCGCAAGAATGGAGGATTCAAACTGCGTCTCGGCAACGCTGGCCTGCTGTGGGTCGCCACCGTCTCGCATGGCCATGGCGCGCTGAAGCAGTGAAATCCCGTAGTTGTTGAAGACTTCAGCGCTCGTTGGCATGGTGGCGGCCATGCGTTGGAACGCCCGAGCAGCAGCCGACCAATCGGCTCGTTGCATGGCGGAGAATCCCTCGGACATGGCGTGTTGAAGGTCCGGCGAATTCCCAACATCAACGGCCAAGGCTTGAGCGGGATGGAGGCGAAGTTTCACCGAACGCGTGGTCGTTGATTGCGGCGTGGCTTCGAGGGGAGAGTGAAACACCGCAGCAGGGGAGTCGGTGGTGTGGTCGTAAACCACCACATCGTCCTCCAGAGAGGCGTATTCCATCTCAACCACTGCGGCCTCTTGCCCGTAAATCTCCTCGTAGTTCGGAATTTGCGCATCGATTCGCCAGTAATCGGGCACCGGCGGTTCATCTTGAACGGGGGCTGCGACCACAAGCCGAGCGGTCGTCAAGCGAACNGGNTCATTGGTTGAGCCGCCCTGGTCCGTGGGTGGAGGCGGGGGTGTCGCTGGCATCGGGCCGGGCGGCGGTGGCGGGTTACCGAACCCGCTACTGGGAGGAGAAGGTGGCGTCGCTGGCATCGGGCCGGGAGGTGGTGGCGGGGCATCCTTGGCGTCCGAATCGCCGCCAAGGTCAAGGATTGAATCGTGGTCTTCGGTTTCNGTCTCGACCGAGTCAGGGAGCGACGGTGGTGGTACCTCGTCGACAGCAGAGGGTGTGGTCTCCACCGCATTCATCTCAACGGGGGAGGTTGTCGTCACGTCCACGGGGCTCNATGCTGGTTCCACGTGGACCGCCGGTGTTGCATCGCTTNCCGACTCGAACGGAATGCCCTCGGCGAAACTTCCGATGCCGAAGGGCAACCGAGAATCGTAGACGTTNGATTCGCCTTGGAACCCAAAGGGCAGACTTCCTTTGACCTCTGCGGGGGCTTCTTCCNCGGGTTCAGGCGCTTCCNGTGGNGGCTCAATNCCCTCCAGGTCGTACCACGCTGCCGCCGCATCGTCAAGCCCAGGGACATCGGTCGGAAGGACCTCGTCGCTGTCCGTGTCCGAGGCGAGGTCGTTGCGCAGTTGACTCCCGCACGCCGGGCAGGCTGAGCCGCCAAGGTGGAGGAGTCCGCAAATTTGACACTCAAACATCGGTCTGCCTCGTACCTTCGTCGTGCCGAAGGGACTTCAAGTCAGCGCTCGTCTGCGCCGTTCACTCTTCTTCGCCACGGAGCATGCCAACGACGACGCTCTTGGCTTCAACAACCATCTCTTCGATGCCAGCCATTTCGTCGTCGACCAGCGCCTCTGCGAAGGTTTTGCCTTTGCTGCGACCACGGGCGAGTTGGCCGATGATGCTGAGGGTCGTGATGCCCACCAGAATGAGTTTGACGTAGGTGGCGTTGTCCTCGCCGCCGACGATGAACACCAGCAGCATGTAGAGGGANACNATGAACGTGGTGAGGATCATCACCGGGAAACCCGCTTTGAAAAATTCGTTGAACGAAATTGGGTAACCGGCTTCTTCTGACATGCCGGCGGTGACGACGTTGGCTGAAGCACCGATGAGGGTCCCGTTGCCCCCCAAGCAGGCGCCAAAGGCGAGCGCCCAAATGAGGGGGTCGAGCAGGTAATCACCCAGTTCGTCTGCGATTTGAAGCACGATGGGAATCATGGTGGCGGTGTAAGGAATGTTATCGATGAACGCCGAGGCCACGGCCGACACCCAGAGAACGATGAGAATGGCCGCCGCCAAACGAACGGTTTGTCCNTCCCCGGTGTCGCTACCAAAGAACTCGATGGCCGCCATGACGTAGTCGCCGATGTAGTTGATGACGCCCATGTACTGCAGCGAGTGAACCAAGACGAACAGACCGGCGAAGAAGAGCAGCGTGGTCCATTCGACGTGGTGAAGCGGCTCCTCAAGTTCGTGACGGTCGGTCGCCAGAAGCATCACGACCGCACCAACCAGCGCAATCCACGACACCGCGATGTGCGTGATGGGGTGGAGGAAGAAGTTGAGAATCACCAAGAAAAGGATAAACCCAGCCACGTTCAGCATCTTCTGGTCTTTAATGCCGTACTTGGCCTCGAGCTCAGCGATATCACGGACCCGGGAGCCGGAAAATTCGTCGGCGTAAAACCACTTGAGCATCATGAAACTGGGGACGATGCACATCAAAATTCCCGGAGCCATTTCGATGATGAAATCGTTGAACGTCACACCGTATTGAGCCAGTTCAGAGTAGCCTGCTTCTTCGATTTTGGCCGGGGAAAGACCCGACCCAATCATGATGTTCGGTGGGTCACCGATCATCGTCGCGGCGCCACCGATGTTGGAAAACAACACCTCTGAGATCAGCAGCGGTATCGGTTTGATGTCGAGCACCTTGGCCAGTTGAATGGTGACGGGTGTCAACAGCAACATCGTCGTGACGTTGTCGAGGAAAGCGGACAGCACGGCCGTCACCGAACAGAGAATGACCACAAGGGTCCAAATGGAGCCGCCGCTTTGCTTGTAGGAGAGAACAGCGAAGTACTCGAAGACCCCGGTGTTNGAGAGAATGCCTACCATGACCATCATGCCGAGCAAAAGACCGATGGTTTCCCAGTCGATCATCGTGGTGACTTCTGCAAGGCTGAGCGTGTCGCCCTTGTCGTAGTAGTTCAAGGCCAACATCGCAACGATGCCGCCAACGGCGGCAGCGAGCGTGCGGTGGACCCATTCGAAAATAATGAGNACATAGACGGCGATGAGAATGGCCAGTCCGACGTAAACGGCCTGTGTTTCCAGACCGTCTTTGATCTTGATGTCAAGACCGAGGCCTCCGCCACCGCCCGCTTGGGTTGGGTTGGCAAACATCATGGCGCCGACGAACATCATCAGCCCGAATGCAATTTGACGGCTGCGGTTGGTGAACAGATGTGCATTCATGGTAGAGCCTCTTAGAGACCGGGTGATGAATGCCCCCTTTGACCCTTTGCTTCGCAAACGATTACCTGCGCCACAAAACGCCGATGTTTCCACGTTGCAGAACCAACGTTGAAGCGGTGTTATCAGCCAGGTAATTCCACACGTCTTTCCGCTGCTCACGTTCGAACAGGCCTTTGTTCACCTTGACCTTGACGAGGTCCCTGGACTGCAGTTGCTGCCGAATCTCCTCAAGGACGGTGTCCGTTAGACCGGCTTTGCCGATGCGGACNCTCGCTCGAAATTCTCGAGATTTGGCCTGTCGGAGAACGTGNGCGGGAACATCACGCACGTCGCTCACCTTCCTTNGAACTTCGGTGATGCTTGGGGCCTCCACCAAAGCGGCGAACGGTTCCGCATTTCAAGCAGGTTTTGATTCGCTGGCCGGCCTTGATACGCACTCGAAACGACCGTGAATCAAGGTGNGGNGTCCAACATTTTCTGCACACGCGGTCGCTCACGGTTGCCGGCAACGAAAGGCGGTGACGTCGAGATGTTTTGACGAGGTGAACAGCAGCGGATTCGACCACATCAGGATGGTGTCGAGAAGGGGCAGTGAGAAGGCCAGCGAGGTGAGCCTGAGCACGGAGTCCTGCGGCTCGGCGCTGTGCCTTTTTCGACGAGCGTCCGTTCCTTCGCCGGCCCACGTCGACACCTCAGTTGAGGACGGCGAGCAAGTCGGCGGTGATGTCATCGATGGCACGGTCGCCGTCCACGCGATGGAACAACCCCTGTTGGTCGTACCAGTCAGCGAGGGGCGAGGTTTGTTCGTGGTAGGTCGAGAGTCGATTCATCACCGTCGATTCGTTGTCGTCAGCGCGGCGCTTTTCTTGATAGTCACCGCAAGCACAGCCGTCGGCCGGTACCGGATTGAACGTGTCGTGGTAAACGGTACCGCACGAGCCGCAGGTTGACCGCCCGCAGATGCGTTCCACGATGCGCTCATCGGGAACCTCGATGGACAGCACGTGAGAAATGCTCGTCATGGCGGCGAGGGCCGTGGCTTGTGGAATCGTGCGGGGGAAGCCATCAAACATCACGCCGTTGGCGGCATCGGGCTCGTTGATGCGCTCTTTAATGAGGGCCAAGATGACATCGTCGGGGACCAACTCGCCTCGGTCCATGTAGCCCTTGGCCTCGAGGCCGACCGACGTACCGGCCTTCACTGCTGCCCGCAACATATCACCGGTGGAAATTTGTGGAAGTCCCGTGTGTTCCATGATTCGTTGCGCTTGCGTACCTTTCCCTGCGCCGGGAGGTCCAAACAAAACAATGCTGCTCATGGCNGGTGGACGAACTCCACCCTTTCAATCTTGATGAATCAGCCTTGGCGCTTGAGCCACTCATGGCCGTAATGCTGCCACTGTTCCATGGTCCAACCGGCGGGAAGACCGCCAGGGGGCAACGGGGGCCCCTGTGCGACGGTCGGCGCTGGGGCGGCCGGTTGCACGGGCGCCGGTGCAGGAGCGGGCAAGGGCAGCTGGGGCAAGGTTTTGGCTGGTGCTGGTGGCATACCTGCTGGCGGCATACCGGGCGGGAGATTGGCTTTCGGCGGCATGCCAGTCGGAGGCAAGCCTTTGGGAACGGCGGCGGGAGTGGCCGGCAAATCCATGGATTGCATGATGGCTTGAGCGATCTCCTCATCGCTGACTTCGCCACTGGTCAATTCATCAACGGCGGTCCCCAAATCAAGGGCTTCATCACGCCGCTCTCCGAGCATGTCCGGGTTCGTGTGGGTGTTGGGGGCGACCAGCGATGCGCCGTCGTCCACAAGGGCTCCCGAAGCCTTCATTCGCCGCGCCAGAATCAAGCCAGCCCCCAGCAAAGCAACCACCAACGTGATGCTGACGGCCGGTGGAAGGATGTTGAACAGGCCGCCGGCACCGGTGGCGATTTCGACGCTGACGTCGCGCTGGATGGACGTCACCAAGGCCTGGTCTGTGCTCAGGTTGAGCAGAAGGAAGGACGCCCCCCGCTCGACGTCATCGGCGGGCATCAAGGAAACCTCGACCTCAATTTCCTCACCAACGCCGAGGTTCACCACGGTTGCCGGGGAAACGTCAACCGACCAGTCCGTTCGTTGGACGTTTTCCTTGTCGACGAGAACGGCGGTCAACTCAGCGTTGAGCGGCGTGTTGCCGTCGTTGCGAACGATGAAAATCTCCGTGCGCCCACTGTCTCGGGAAATACCCTGCAGGATACCCTCGCCGGCCTTGCTGGCCGTGATGTTGCCGAAGGCTGAGGGCAAGACGCCCACCGTCACCGTTTCCGATGCTTCAACAAAGCGACCGTTGTTCGTGGCGTTGACGTTGATGAGGACCTCAAAGGCGTCTTCAGTCGCCGCAGCCTGCGCCGGTGGAATCAGTCCAAATCGGACGATTTTCTCTTCCCGAGGTTCGAGGTAGACCGTGGGGTTGGCAAACCCAACCGTCCAACCGTCCGGTGCCAAGCCGTGGGTCCAAGTGAGTCCGAGGTTGGTGTTTCCCGTGTTCTTCACCACGAATTCTCCGTAGGAAAAGACGTCCGCAATGCGCGTGTCGATGCGGTTGTCAGCCGGTGGTGTCAGCACAACACCGAGCTCATCTTTCACCACCAGCGTGGTGATGTTTTGTCGGAAATTTGAGAGGCTGCGCTCGGTCCTGATGGTGAACACGTTGCTGTCGCCTTCCTCGGCGGTGACGGGCACGCCGAATATGAACTGCACCTGGGTGGTTTGCCCCGGTCCGAGCGTCAGCGCCACCCTGCGCGAATCATCAACGCCATCGTGGGAGACTTGGATGGCCCATTGAGGGTTGTCCGGCAGAACCGAAACGTCGACGCTGATTTCGATGTTCCCGGTGTTTTCGATGCTCATGTTCATGAACACCATTTGGCCGCTGTCGACGGCCACGTCGGAAGCAAGATGGTTGGGTCCGACGCGTCCTTCTTCGTCTTCCAGATGGACATCAAAGGATTCCTGTGCAAGAACGGTGATCGTGACCGTTTCGGTGAAGTTCATGGTGGTGTCCGTTAGCGAGGTTACGTAGCATGTGACGGTGTCCGTGTCGCCGGCAGCGGGCATGCCGTCGGCCACGAGGGGGACGAACACACGAATTGACATGGGGAGGTACTCCAGAATGTTGAGCGGTTCGAAATCCAACTGCGAGGAGTTTGAGGTCCCCAACATGACCTGCCAGCGCTGGGCGGAAATGCAGTCTAAACTGTACTGAGCGGGGGCGTTGCCGGTGTTGCGAACCGAGATGGAAAACACGCTGGATTCGCCGGGAATCGCCTGGAGGCCGGAGGTACCGGCCGCCACGACCTGCACCTGATCGAGTTGTTCCACCTCAATGGTGATTCGCTGGGTGTGGGTCACGGTTGGCTGGAATTCGTACCGGGCCGAGACCTCGATGACGTAGGTTCCGGCTCGCACGTATCGAGGATTTGAGGGGTCGCTGGTCAGGTCAGCATCGATGTCCTCGAGCCGGAGATTGAGCGATTTGTTCGCATCTTGAGTGCCCTGTGCGGTCAACGTGAACGTGGGGGTCTGATCGAACGTCCGTGTCCACATGTCGGGGCTAGGCAGGAAGAAATCCTCACGTCCGGGGACTGGAATCTGAACCATGGTGGCGGACACCGAAACGGATTGGTTTCCCGTTCCCTCGTGGAGGATGGACAAGGGGACGTCGATGCCAGAATCGTTACGGACGTCCAGAACCATCTGAGCGTTGGCCGCCCGCTGCTCACTCGTGGTGGGAACACTCCCGTCCGGATTGGCGACGACCACCCGGACACCCAAAGCCATGACCTCGACGTCCTGAACCCACACGTTGTTGTCGGTGCCTGTGACGGCGTCGTTCATCTCATCAACCGCTCCACCGGTGTCAACGCTGAGCCGCAAGGTGTGCGTCCCGGTGGTCGTGAACTGATGGAAAATGGTGTAGGAGTCAATCATACCGGGACCCAAGGCAGGTCGGGTCGCCGTGGCG
Source organism: Methanobacteriota archaeon (assembly GCA_002725275.1). Next base: position 66,449 of record PBOE01000004.1, on the reverse strand, counting down.
AGAACGGTTTGCGCCGTGGTGTCCTCGAGCACGATGTCAAACGACGGCGTCGTGCTCGTCCCTTGATTCACCCAAGCCAGCCGAATGGAAACCAGGTCGTCCTTGAGTGGGTTTTCTGAGGACAGAAGGATGCTTCCGTCAAAAACGGCCAAGTCCGGTTGCGGCGTAGGGGTGGCGACGGCGCTCATGACCAAGGCGAAATCCTGCTGAGTCCCGCCGCGGTGGAGCACTTTCACCACATAGTCTGCGGCGCCGGCGGGGAGAGCACCGGGCGCAACCCGGATGCGCTCGACGTTGTTGACCTCGTCCGCTTGACCGCCCGTGGTGGTGAACCCTTGACTGAAGTCGTTTCCAAGCCACTCGCTACCGTCCGGACCCACCAGCACCAAATCGAGGTTGTTGACCAACCTCGCTTCGCTTTGAGGTGCGATGGCGCTGCCGGCTTCGTCGGTCCACGCCAGCGTGATGTCAATCCCGTGGGAGGGGTCGAGGGAGAACGAGTACAACAGGCCAAAGCCTGGAGAGAGGACCTTTTTGTCGTCCATGTAGGTATCGAGCGGCGTTGACCCGTCCATGGGAAGGACCGTCCGCTCCAAATTGACCTCACCCCAGCCCTCCGCAGCGTTCGGGATGTCAGGTGTCCCCAAGTCTCGGGCACCGTTGATCAGCGCTGCTTTGACCAGCGAACTGGAGGGAGAAGAAACGCCGACCTGTTCTCGGATGAATTCCCGTGTCAAACCGGCCACACCCGAAGCGATGGCCGTCGCTTGAGACGTACCGCTGAGCGCCATGTAGTAGGAATTGCCCCCTGCGTGCGAGCCACTCAAGCATGAGGGTCCAGCGGGGTTCTTGGCCTCCTCCGCCAGTCCGGAGCAGATTCCGACACCGGGAGCGACCACATCGGGCTTGATGCGACCGTCAAGACTTGGACCAAGCGATGAGAAGTTGACGACGGCCCCAGCGGCGGGCGTGCCGGCCACTCCCGTGGTCGATGCCCCCACGGCGATGACGTTTTTGCCAGTGGCGGGTGAAGAGACCTGTGAGGTGCCGGAAGTGCCCCGGTCGCCGACTGAAAAGATCGGCGTCAAATCCTTGCGGTCGTGGACAAAGGTGTCAACGGAACGTGCATCCGCCGTGTATTGGCCGAAATTTCCGTTCAAACCCCAAGCGTTGACCGAAATTCGAGCGGTCATTTGTTCGGCGTCCCGAAGCATGTCGTAAATCGAACCGATGCGACCGAACGTTCCCGTTGGGTCGTGTTCCAACGCATACATGACGAGGTTCGCCGCAGGTGCAACGCCCCGTGCGTCAGCGTCTCCCGAGCCGTTCCCTAACACCGAGATGGCGATGTGCGTACCGTGCCCGCTGTTGGAGTCGGCCGGTGAGGGGTCAAGGCCAAACTGCGTGTTCGTGGCAGCGACGCGCCCACTAAGGTCGGGGTGATTCTGGTCCAGACCGGTGTCAGCAACGGCGATCATCTCACCCGAACCGTCCAGCGTGAAGGTGGCGTTGTTGGCCACTCCCTGAACGCCAGCAATGGACCAGGCAATGGCGTTGTGGACGCGTAGTTCCTCCGTCGGTTCCGTCCAAAGGATTCGACCGTCACGGGCCAAATGCCGAACAAGGTCGGCCGCCGAGGTGGGCTCGACCAGGGCCTGGCACATCCATGCATCGCACGAGGCTTCGACGGCCCCAAAACGAACGATGTCGGTGGCGAGAACGCCGTACCCGCCAACACCCAAATCCGGCGTGGGGATGATGGCCAGTGCTGCGGCTGAGGCCGGTTGCGTCAGCAGAACGGGAGCGACACGCCAACCGGGTTGGTGTTGACCGACCCAACGTACGCCTTCTTCCTGCTGAAGTTCGTCAAACGACGACGAGGCCGCAGCAGGAAGCCGAACCAGCCAGCCCTCGTCATGGAGAACATCGAGAACGGTCAGGTCGTGTTGTTTGACCAGACGGTTCAACACCTCGCCGTCCGGCGTCTCGAGCTGCAACATCACCATCCCGGTGCTCGCCGCATCGTTGATTCGCAAGAAGGCATCAGGGACTTCTGGTCCCTCGCCCAGCAACGGGTCGAAGGAACCCAGGGCGAGGTGAAGCATCCCCGTGGCTGGCATCAACGCCACCGCTTCCACGGAGGCTTGCGGCATCAGGTTCCAATGGGAGGCTGCAAGCGCCAGCCGCTGGTCCTCCGTCAGCGCCGCATCGTCGGTCGAAGAAGCCACAACCTTAGGGGCCTCCACCGTGCTTTCAGCGAGCACGGAAAGCGGTGCGGAGACCAGCAGGAGAAGTACGAGCAGCAGCGAAGCTCGCGAAAGCATGGTCTGCGGACCGGTCAGAGGCTTTTGAAGGTCGCTCTTGACTGTGCTGTGCAGGCTTCGTGGTGGTTCAGAGACCGTTATAAGCAGAAATGGCTGCGTCGGTTTTGGCAACGGAGGCCCTCCAGTCATCTTCGGTGCCCATCAACGCACGGATGGCATCAACGTTTTCGGGGATGACATCGGACTCCTGGTGAATGGCTTGGAAGTAGTACAGCGTGTCTCCATCGAGTTTGACACCGTCCTCCCACACGAAGATTTCGTGGAGGTCCCCCCACTTCCGTCCGATGTCCCTTGCGTACTCCATGACTTCTGCCGTGGTCGTGATGTTGGTTTCGGAACCGTTCATGATGATGATGCGGGGATGTTGCCTCCACAGTTCAAGCACGCTGGCCGTGGTGAGGCCGTGCCCCTCGGGGAGGAAAGCGACGATGGAATGGCAGTGCATCAGGGTGGTTGGAACTGCAACGGCCATGGAATTGATGTCGATTTCTGGCTTCACCGTCATCACGTCCGGGCCGTGATGGGAGGGGACCTTGAGAACCGGTTTGATGGCGTTGATGGGCCCTTTCTTGGAATCACCGGGGTCGGCGGCTCGGCGGATCATCGTGCATTCAACCTTCAATGAGCCGCAGTGTTCGTACAGTGGCACCAGCGTACGGGAAAGACCCGTGGTGTTGCAGGACACCACCCTGGTACCGGCTGCGTTGAGGTTTTCTGCGTGGTTGGCGGAGGAGGTGTAGGACATCTCGGCCATCGCGTGTTTTTCTCCACCTTGGAAGATGTACTTCACGCCGGCCTTCACGTAGGCTTCCTTGTTGGCCGCCCCGACCTTGCCGGGTGAACAATCCACAACGACATCAGCCACGGCCAATAGGTCGTCTAGCCCGCCGAGGCAGGTGTAGCCAGCCGGCTCAAACGCCGCAATTTTCTCGGCGTCGTTGTACGTGCAGTAGAGAGGATAGCCCTTCCTCACCGCGAGATCACAGCCGAAGGACGGTCGGGTTTTGGTGACACCGATGATCTCCATGTCGTCTTGGGCGTCCACGGCGTCAGCCACGCGCTTTCCGATGGTACCGTATCCGTTGATGGCGACTTTGATGGTCATGACTTCACCGTTTGCTGCTCATGAAGGCCGTCAATAAGGCTTCTCAACCGGTGGAGGCCTACCTTATCACCCCAAATCAACCAACGCGTCCACACCCAACAGCAGTCTATTTGTGGGTGAGGCACGACCCTCCATCATGGCGGATGTTTCCGAGGTCGTCCAGCGGTCCATGAACATCAACGAAAAGTTGGGTCCTCGCTTGGCCGCCGCCGCCGAACAAAACGCCATCCTTCGCATCGGATGGACCAACGCAGGCGACCCCGTGCCAAAGAACGGAGAACTGGGGCTTTGCCCGGCTCTGCCCGAGGGGGCACGGCTCCGAGCCTTGGGCGTCCTCGGCTCTTGGGTTGCGGCCTTTGGAACCGGTGGTACGTTTACGCTTCAGGGCGATGCAGGCGGTTTCCTCGGCGCAGCCAATCAGGGCACAACGGTGGTCTGTGAGCGCATGGCGGGTCACTTTACCGCTTACAGGATGGCCAGCGGTTCAGTCACCGTGCTCGATGGATGCGGTGATGACGCTGGCGCAGAAATGACGGGCGGCCATCTCTTCATTCGAGGAGCAGCCGGCGCCCGTGTCGGTGGAGGCATGGAAGACGGGCTCATCGTGGTTCACGGTGACGTCGGCCCCGACCCAGGCGCTGGCATGACCGGCGGACGTATCGTGGTGAACGGACGTTGCCCCTCCCCACCGCCAGGCGTCGTGTTGCGACCGCTGGAAAAGGGCGAACTCAAGGACATCAATGCGTTGCTCGAAGACGAGACCATGCACGTTCCCTCGGACGCCGTTTGCCTCACGCCCCAAGTGGGGTTGCAGATGGAACAGAACATCTACTCGGTATCCTCCGACGACTTATCCAACATCGGGTTGACCAGCGATGCCCAACAACTCCGGCCCTACGAGACCGTTGACACCGTCGCCTTGCTGGGTTTGGCTGAAACCGTTCAATCCCTGGCCCTGCCGTTGCCGCTCCTGCCCTGCTTGGATTCGGGCGAGACCATGACGCCAGCAAAAAAAGCGGACGAATCGGTGAAAACCATTCTCAATCGCCATCCAGCCATGGTGGCCGACCATCCCCGAGCGGTGGACGTGATGATCGTGGAACGAGCGAACCTCCTGAGCGTTGGTCAGGCCCTGCCCGGTGCGGGCGGTTTCATGATCGATCTGAGCAACCTGCCACCGATGGACGCCGAACATTTGGATGGGTTGCTGGTGGCCTTGCGCTCCCTTGCGGTTGCCAACGCCCCTGCAGGCTTGGTGGACGCCATCGGTCGAGTCCAAGCCCTCCATGCTCGGGCCGCCCACCACGGACTCGACATCGCCATGGCCAGAATCGAGGACGGTTCGGGCATCTCCGAGGCGGCGGCTCTGCCCATGACCGGCCGTTCCAAGAAAGAGCATCTCACCGATGGCACAACCCAAACGGGCTTTTTGCTCGGGTTTGCAGCCAGCGGCCACGACCTCGCCGTTCTGATGGCCTCGGGCGTGGACATCGTCAGTTGCGCTGCACCCATGGCCGACACCGAAGACATCGCTTACTGGCTTCATGGCACGCAGGAGGATTTGGCCGCAGAATTGCGCCGCATCGGGATCAACAGCATCGACATGCTGGAACGAAAACACCTCCGAGCGCTCAACCACGAGACGGCGGCCGTGAGCGGTTTGCGCCTCGCCGGCTATGAACGGCCGCTCCCTCACTGGTTTGCAAGGTGATGCACCATGCCGACCATCTCTGTTCCACAATCCCTTCTCCGCACGCTGATGGAGGCGGAGGGTTTTGATCATAACATCGAACAGGTCAACGATGAGTTGCCGTTGCTCGGAACCGACATCGATGCCTGCACGGAGGAGCAGCTCGACATCGAGATCTTCCCTGACCGACCGGATTTGCTCAGCGGGGAAACGCTGGCCCATGCCATGGCCAATTTCCTCCACAAGGCGCCCGCTCAACCCGACCTGCCCGTGAAACCAAGCGGTATCACGATGAGCGTGGACGCCGAACTCATCGGGCTCCGACCCGTCATTTACGCCGCCGTGGTTCGAAACGTCGTTGTTCCTGACGACGAGGAAGGAGCCGAGGCGTTCATCAAAGGGCTGATGGACCACCAAGAAAAACTGCATTTCGCTTTGGGCCGGGGGCGACAACGCGCCTCCATTGGCGTCCACGACCTCAACACCGTCGCGCCGCCGTTCCGTGTGGTGGCGGTGGACGGCGACCGTTCCTTCGTCCCCCTCGCCAAAGAGGAGCCGATGAGCATCTCCAACATCTTGCTGCACCACCCCAAGGGCGTGGATTACGCTCACTTGTTGGACGGCATGGACCGTTACCCCATGATCCTCGACAAGAACGATGACGTTCTGTCCTTCCCACCCATCATCAACGGCGACCACACCACGGTGACCCGTGCAACTCGGGACTTTTTCGTTGATGTCACCGGATGGGATGAGCGTGCCTGCGAGGCCGCCTTGATGCTCGTGTGCCTCCAACTCGCCAAGCGAGGTGGAGCGGTGGAATCGGTTGACATCACCACCTGCACCGGCGAAACCATCACCATGCCCAACGGCGCAGGAAAGCAGCACGCCGTACCCGAAGAACTCGTCGAGAACCTGCTCGGACGGTCCTTTACCGACGATGAGATTCACACCGCCATCGGTCGAATGGGCGGGCGGTTTGATGGACGTCAACCGGCACCCAACGATGCGCCCATCGCTTCAAACTCCATGGCGGTGGCCCGAGCAGGAACCTCGGAATTGATGTTCACCATGCCACGTTGGCGGTTTGACCTGCTTCACCCGGTTGACCTGGTGGAAGAGTTGGCCATCGGCCACGGTTACGAGGACCTTGGAAGCGATGTACCAAAAGCCACCTTAACCGCTCAGCCTCGACATGATCACCACCTTCGCCGACGACTTCGTGCCTCCATGCAAGGGTTGGGCATGATGCAGATTCAATCCTTGACGCTCTCCAACGAACTTGACCAGTTCAGCCACATGCGATGGGTGCCAAATCACGAGGTGACCGCCATCACCAACCCCATCACGGTGGACCACACGATTCTGCGCCAACACCTCCTCCCCGGTCTGCTGAAATTGCTTGCTTCCAACCGACACCACGACCTTCCGCAGTCCGTGTATGAATTGGGGACCGTGGTGAGGGACCACCGCAACGCAGAGCGTTTAGCCTTCATCACCGCTGAACGAAGCGGAGGATTTGCTGCCGTTCGTGGGCGCATCCAAGCCCTCTGCAACGACCTTGGTGTCAAGGACTGGCGAGCAGAACCCCTCGAGGAGGGGGATGGACCCTGGCTCGCTGGGCGAGGCGCAAAAATCCTCATCGGTCAGACGTGGGTGGGGTGTTTCGGAGAACTCGACCCGGCGGTGTCATCCGTGTATGAATTGAGAGTCCCACTCAACGCCGCAGAATTGGACGTGGATGCGCTGATGGCAGCGGTGAGCGACCCGGTTTGAGGCGACATCATGTGCGGGAGGTTTGCACTCGCCACGCCGGTGAATGAACTGGCAGCCGAGATGGACGCAGAACCGCTGTCGGACCTCACGCCGTTCAAGCCGTCGTGGAACGTTGCCCCCCAGCGTTTCATTCCCGTGGCCACAGAGGTCGGCGTGCAAGGTGAAGAGCAAGTGAAGCGTCATTTTCGCCTGATGCGATGGGGGTTCCGTCCGTCTTGGGCCAAACCCTCCAGACGCGAACCGATCAACGCTCGCAGCGAAACACTGCACGAGAAGCCGATGTTTCGCGCAGCCGCCCAACGCCGTCGAGGCGTCGTCCCGGCTGACGGATGGTACGAATGGATGACGACCCCTCAGGGAAAAACACCCTGGTTTCACCAGCGTGCTGACGGGCAGGCCTGCTTGATGGCCGTGGTATGGGACACATGGACCGACGGCGTGGAGCACCTCGAGTCGTGCGTGCTGCTGACGCAAGCCGCAACGGAAGACTGTCGAGACGTTCACGACCGGATGCCGGTGTTGTTGGAACATCAGCATGTCCACGACTGGTTCGAGAGGGGCGAGTTACCGTCTCAGCCGCCACAAGGCACCGTCTCTCGCCACCCGGTGGACCGTGCCGTCAACCGGGTCAGTGAAGACCATCCCGGTCTAATTCGGGCCCTGCCTCGCCTGTTCGATCACGAATACGGGGCGTAGGTCCCATCGTCGCGTTTGACATGAGGCGTCGGCTCAAAGGAACCGTCCTCCAACCGTTTGTAGTGGTACCCATCGGTGTGATGAACCCATGTGTGGGTGGAGGCAGGAAGGCTCGGCGAGGCCAAAGGGGGTTGTTCCTCGGTCGCTGGCTGGACGGACTCGGTCGAGGCGGTGGCACCGTCGTAGCGGACGGATTGGTCGGTCGCTGCCTGGACCTCTGATGACCCACCGCCGAACAAAGCGAGGGCGTCCTTGTAGGCGCCGCTGTCGGCCTCCACGGCAGGGCGAGCATTCGGATCTTCGCCTCGTTTGTAAACCACGGGCGCCGGCGGTGCCTCGTCGATGACCGTATCGACGGGCTTCTTTTTCTTGAAAGGCCAAACGGGGGGCATGCCCCTTCGAGTTCCAAACTCCATTAGAATGCTACGACGGGTGTTGATTCAGTTCAGGGTGGGCTTGATAGAGGATAACACCTGCAACGGTCCATGCGGTGGGCCCTTCTTCTGGTGGTCTTCCTTCTCCCCGCCCTCATCCCGATGAGCGCCGGATGGGCAGAGCCGGTTGGAAGGGACGGCCAGATGGTTGACTGGACCGCCCCCAACGATGTGTACGTCCACCAAAATGAAACCGTGAGCACCTACATCACGCTCCACAACCGAGCCGATGAAAATCAGGCCCTGACCATCACGCCCCTGTCCGTTCCTGCACCGTTGTCAACCGTGGGGTTGCCCGCAACCGAACTTCTGGTCCCCAATCACCTCAAGCAGGTCGCCTTCGGCCTCCGGGCACCCTCCGATGCTCCATATCAGAACCTCACCGTTTCGTTTTCCATCACGAGCGACCTGAGCAGCGACGTCAACGAGACCGTCATCATGAACGTGGCCATCGTGCCCCGTTCAAACCTCAACTTCGGGGTGGACGATTTCATCGCCTTCACGGTGGATGAATCCGTTCGCACGGCGGTGGCGGTGAACATCACGAACAACGCGACCCTCACCGATGATGTCACGTTCAGCCTCTACACCGCCTCAACTTGGAATTGGGGCTGGAACATGCCGGACACCGACGGGAAGGAAGCCTTCACCACGATCGCGCCCAACACGCTGTCCTACGTTTATCTCTGGGTCGACGTCCCCGCCGTCCTCGACGGCGCCCCGCTCGCTCAAACCGGGCCTCGGTTCACGCTGTCAGCCGTCTCGGGTTTGGACCAAGCGGTTGCAACGTGGAGTTTTGACTTGCTCATGAACGAGAAAAAGAACGCCACGATCGATGCCATCGAAGGCTCGCTGGTCGTGGCACCCAACGAAGACGGCCGCGTGCAGGCCGTGGTTCGCAACGTGGGCAACACCCCCAACACGCTCAACATCACCCTTCAGGGGTTGACCCCGGAAGGTGCGCCACTTCAGGGGTATTCAGCCGCCGACCGGTTCAACGCCAGCGGCTGGGTTGTTGCCCTGTTCGGAGGCTTGGAGGACGTGGTGTTGGAGCCCAACGAATCAAGAACCATCGAAATCGGCTTTCAAGCACCCAACGACTTTGTGGGCGAGATGCACGTGGAACTGCAAGTGTTTGCAGAAGGAGCAAAATCCCTGAAAACAACGGCGAGAACCGTGGCCAGCATCAACCGAATTTCGACCGGTACCGTGACGCACGAGGCGAACGGATGCCAGGCCGTTCTGCCCAACCAGTCATGCACCGTGGACTTGACCGTGAAGAACACAGGCAACGCCTACAACACCTTCGTTCTACGGGAGACCAACACCACCAGCGGTTTCCGGGTGGCGCTTCCATCCGCAGGCCTGTTGCTCCAGGCCAACGATGAGGGTAAGTACGACGGCATCGTCATCACGGCACCGACCGATTCACTCGCATTCACCCTCGGTCAAACCACGTTTGAGCTGATCGACGACACCGGAACATCGGTGGCCAGCACGACCGTTCAACTCAAGATCGCCCCGGACATTCAGTGGACCTTCAGGAACGTCGAGGAGCAAGTGAACGCCAAGGGCCGTTTATCCATCGCAATGGAGGTTCGAAACGATGGAAACGCCGTCGACGGGCTCATCGTGCAGCTTCAGTCAAGCCACTCCGTCGACATGGGGTTCATTCCCCCTGACATTGCGGTTTACGAAGAGGGCGTGGAATTCCCTCGTTCGTTCGAGGTCAACGACATCCCACTGAATTCAAACTTCACCATTCGAGCCTGGGTGCAACTCCCGCAAGACCAGACGAGTAACGGTACGGTCTACATCAACACCACCATTCGTTCTCGGTTTGCACCCGAACTGCCCTTTGTTCACACCACAACAGGCGATTACTTGGGGTCGGCGTGGCAAGCCACGGAAGCCGAGAACAAAGGCACGGATTGGGGTGAAATGGCGTCCAACGCTGTGCTCTACGTCAAGGCGTGGGCGGGTGTCATCCTCAGCGTGCTGGTGGCTTCTGTCATTCTGTACAAGGCCGTCATCGACCGACAACGTCGGATGAATGAACCACAACGCCTCCCGTACCAAGAAACCGAAGACAAGGCAGAAGACTGGATGAGCAGGTACCAAACAGCACCCGAGCCCGCACCAGCCCCATCGCCACAGGAACCGCTCGAAGAAGTACCAAAGGCCACCTACGAAGCGATGTTTCGACATCAGCACGGGACCGCCGAACCCGCCCGTCCCGAGGTGGATGCCGCCCTGGTTTCGGCGGCCACCGTGGTTCTCGATCGAGGTCAAGATGGACCGAAGGACAGCACAACCGACCGTTCCCCTCCTGACCTCCCTATCGAATCGGCTTCACAAGGCTCCAACAACCACCCCATCCGTCCGGATACCCCAGCCGCATCGCCAGCAACCCAACCCACCACACCTCCCGTTGACGACCTCGAATTCTGAGATGAGACCATGCTGATTGGAATTGACGAGGCAGGTCGAGGTCCGGTGCTCGGACCGCTCGTGGTGGGCATTTGCGCCGTACCTGAAGGCCAAGAATCCACCCTCAGGTCAATGGGTGTGAAGGATTCCAAGGACCTCTCTTCCCGACGACGTCATGAACTCGAATCGTGGTTCCTTGAACGGTGTGAGCGCGAGGGGTGGTTTGGCACCACCGTGGTCATTGAACCGGAAGCCATTGATGCGGCGCTTCAGCAACAGGGCCTCAACTGGCTTGAGGTGGAAGGTTTTCGAGACGCCATAACGAAACTCCCGGTCAAACACGACTTGTCCATCGTGGCCGATGCATGCGACGTGAATGCACAACGCTTCACTGACCGCATCACGGCGGGTTTGGAAGGGTGGCCGTGGGCGGGTTGCTCCATGATTTCGGAACACAAAGCCGACCAGCATCACGCCGTTGTGGCCATGGCGAGCATCCTGGCCAAGGAAGAGCGCGACCGCCGCATCAACGCCATGTCAGACCGGGTTGGATTCGAAGTGGGCTCCGGCTACCCCAGCGATCCAGCGACGAAATCAGCCCTTCACCGGCTCGTGCTGCAGGAGGGAATCGATGCCCAAGTCCGTTGGAGTTGGGCGACCGTGGAGCGGTTTTGGAGCGAACACCTCACGGGTGATGTTCCCGTCCGGGGCGTGCAACGAACGGAACAACGGCGTCTGTTTCATACCGATTCATCAAGCATTTCTTGAAGGACGAGGAACAGCGATAGCCGAGCGACATGGATTGGCAAGCCGACGAGGAGACGCAAACGCTGGTTCATCACGTCGCTCTCCAAAACGCCCTCGAGTACGAAGGAAACGCCGCCGTGGGCTCGGTCATCGGACGCATCATGGCCATGCGCGGCGATCTACGCCAGCATGGAAAGGCAGTGACCGCACTGGTGGCTCAAAACGTCACGGCCGCAAACGCCATGGCGGCGAACGAAGGACTCGATGCCGTAAGAGCAATCCTTGAGCGCGAAGCACCTCATCTTCTCGAAAAGCGCGAAACCAAAGCCCGAAGGGAAGGACTTCCAGAACTCAAGGGTGCTCAAAAGGGAAAGGTCGTGCTTCGTTTTGCCCCCAACCCAAACGGTCCGCTGTCGTTTGGCCACGCCCGGGGGTTGGTCATCAACAGCACCTACCGCGACATGTACGACGGAGAATTCATCCTCCGGTTTGACGACACGGACACCAAAGTCAAGCCACCCATGCTGGAAGCCTACGCCACCATACAGGAAGAAACAGAGTGGTTGACTGGCCGCAAACCCGATCGCGTGATCATTGCCTCCGACCGCATCGATGAGTACCACCAGCATGCCGAAATGATGCTCCAGGCGGGTTTCGGCTACGTTTGCCGATGCACGGCTGAGGCGTTCAAAGAACATCGAATCTCCATGACGGCCTGCCCCTGCAGAACGCAAACACCTCAGGACAACTTGGTGTTTTGGAAACGCATGCTCAACGGGAAATTCAAACCCGGACAGGCCGTTGTCCGCGTAAAAACCGACATGACACTCAAGAATCCGGCTCTTCGAGATTGGCCGGCCTTGCGACTGCAAGACACGACTGCACACCCTCATCCGCGACCTGAAATCGGTTCGACGCACGTGGTCTGGCCGCTCTTGGACTTCCAAAGTGCCGTGGAGGACCACCTGCAGGGCGTGACCCACATCATACGCGGCAAAGACCTCATGGATTCAACTCGAAAACAGACATTGCTGTACGAGCATTTTGGGTGGGANTACCCCGAAACGATGTACTGGGGTCGCGTNAAGGTTCACGAATGGGGTGGCTTTTCGACGTCTCAAATGCGTGGCGATATCGAAGCCGGGACTTACAGCGGGTGGGACGACCCNCGACTTCCNACGCTGGCCGGCTTGAGAAACCGCGGAACGCAGGCATCAGCCCTGCGTAATTTCTGGCTGGAGCTCGGNATCACGCAGAAAGACATCTCCGTGCCCCTCGCCACGCTGTACGCTCACAACACCAAGGTGATCGACGACGACGCACCGCGCTTGACGTTTGTTCGCCACCCCGCCGATTTCACGCTGGAAGGCGAGCACCCGAACAGCCTCGAAATTCCAGTCCATCCCAACCACGAGGCGATGGGCATGCGGAAGTGGAACCTGAGCGATGGAACGATTTGGCTGGAAAGCGAGGACCTCGAAAAAATGGACTTGCGTCTCAAGGAGTTCGCTGACGTCGCCCTTCATGACCGACACGCTCGTATTGAGAGCATGGACCGAAGCGACAANCGCCCCATCGTCCACTGGCTCCCCAGCAGCCACGCCACCGAGGCGATGCTGACGGGTACGAAGGACAACACCGTGTTTCACGTTGAGGGGCAGCTCGANCTGCACAAGCACCCGGTGGGNACCATCGTTCAACTCGAACGCGTGGGTTACGCCAAAATCATGGACGCCACCACACTTCTCCTCTGTCATGAGGACCTTCAGGACACCTGAAGGAAGCAAGAACCAAAACCCTCAACCATGGTGAGGCTACCATGGGAAAGACCGTGGCCGACCTCACGCTTGACGACGAACACATGACCGTGGGGGTGGACGACACCCTCCAAGAGGCAGCCAAACGCATGCTGACCATCTCCGGTGGCATCACGGTGGTCCTGGACGACGACCACCGGGTCAAGGGGGTCATCGGTCAACGTCAACTCGTTAAGGCGCTCAGCGAGGGCGTGGACGCCGCAGCGGCACGTTGCCACGAACACATGGAAATGGACTTCATGCAAGTGGAACTCTCAAGCAGTCTCAAATCCGTCCTGAGCGACATTCGGCAGCGAAGCCCACAAGCCGTTGTGGCCGTCGATGAACAGGGAGAATTTGTCGGGTATTTTTCACCGAGCGACTATCAAGAAGCNGTTCAGNTGATTGACAACCTCAAGGGATTGAGCCTCTGATCACGCCACGAGTTTGATGACACGACCGCAACCGGAGCAGTTGAAACGGTGCGGTCGNGCGTCCGTCGTGATGGCGTTCGGAGTCTGGCAGGCAGGGCAGGCGATGGTCGGGTACTGTGGCGCAGAGACTCGACGCTGTTGGCCGACCAGTCTCGGGCTGGCGAGCGCCGTGATGACCCAAATCAGACCAACNGCCCCCAAGGCAGTGGCGATGAACACGCCCGGGTAACCAATGACGGTCACCGCCAACACAATGGGAACCAGCACCAGTTCCAGGTAAAGATAGGTTCGCCGACGGTTGCGGGTCAAACGCATGCCGAACATGAACGCCCCCAAAAGCCCCACCAGGGTGAGGACGCTCAGCGTGAGCGGTGCATAGGCAGGGGACGCAGTGGGCAGGGTCGAGAGGCTGAAGGTTTCGCTTTGCTCGATGTTCTCACCCTCCATCGAAACGATATCGCCCCAGGGCATCCGGATGACGGAGAAATCAAAGGCATTGGATTCCCGAACGATGCTGTTGCTCAGCGCCGTCAAAGCCGAGGAGCGAGCCGTCAACGAGAGTGAATAATCGCTCCAGAGCGGTGCAGGTTGGACCACGATGAAGTTGCGAAGCAAGTCAATTCGATCACCGTCAACCAGAAGTTCGGTGGTCGAGAACCGAAGGGTCACGGGATGGTTGATGACAGCATCCTGACCGTTCAGGTCAACCTCGATTTTGAGTTCGTTAAACGCTCGGAAATCCCCGAGCAACTCATCGGTGTCAAGGCCCAACCCCGTGTTCATGTACAGNGGTCCAAGACTGACCAACTGCCGCTCAAATTCCGAGCGCTCAACGTCCTCGATGAACCGACTGATGCGGTCCTCATCGGTCACTGACCCGGCGGAAAACGCTCGCAGGGTGGCTGAAAGAGCNGGGTTATCATCACCGATGTGGTCCATGCCCCAGCGCATCCAGAACGCCAGTTCATCGTGGACCGTGATGCTGGTGACGCGCTCAAGAATCAAACCGCCGTCCCGACTTTCGAGTTCCATGTTGATCTCAAGGTCCATGCTGCTTCCACCACCGTCCGTTCGGAGTGGTTCATCGGGTGGATAGTAGGTGCCGGTACCTCCGCCGGTGTCAAACGTCTCGATTTCGTAAGTGGTGGAGCCACGAAGCGAAGGTTGACCGGGCTGGAACTCCAACTCCACCTCGACGTTGATGCTCTCCACGCCGCCCNCAGCACCGGTCCATGTCCACGTGACTCGAACGGTTTCACCCACGGCGGTTTCGATGGGGTCGCCAGAGACAGGAACACCGTTCACCTTCAGCGTGATGGATTCAGCCATCGCCAAGGTGGACAGTCCCCAGGGCGAATCNAGGCGAACGGCGAGGTAAACGTCAGATCCCTCAATTTCGGGTTCGACCATGTAAATGTCCATCAGCGGCACGGTGGCTTCCAACGAAGACGCTTCGTCTTCGCTGCCCCAAAAGAATTCCAATTTCGCATCGGCGGCGGGGACACTGAACAACACGGTCTGAACGGCGAGCTCGACCTCGATATTGGATGAACCGCTGGTGGTGAAGGCTTCCACTTCGATGTCAAAACTGAGGGAACCCGAGCCTTGGGCGAGGAAGGAAGAGCCGGGTTCGGTGGTTGCACTGAAACTCTTGGACCCCACGCTGACCGTCGCNGTGGCGTTGATTTGCACGCCCGCTGCGTTGGCCACTTCGTAGTTCATGGAAAAACTCCAGGTGGAGGAAGGCACGTCGCCGCCCCAAGTGTTCGGGAGCANCCATCTTCCGATGGTTTCTTGCGAGGAGATGGAGGTTTCAACGCTCACGCTTTGGGGTTCTTCCGCCAGTTCCGCAACAAAAGGCGTCAGTCGCTTGTTGCTGTCGCCGCCGATAAGGTAGAGTTCAACNGGGGCGGCATCGCAACACACGAGTACATCCTCGCTTGCTGCTGCTTGTGAAGTGGCGATGAAGGGTGACGCAAAAGTCACCAGAAAAATCGCACACAAAAACAGAGCACGGCGCATGGTTGTCAACCGGACCCAACACTCAATGGCTCATAACTTGAACTCTTTACCGTGTGAGCGGNATGCTCAAAGCGCCTTCTCGAGAAGCGCACCAAGTTCCTTTTCGAAGAGCGTAACGAGGGCTTCACCGACCTCCCCTTGGAGTTCATCGGGAAGAAGGCGGAGGCCGAGACGGGTGGCTGCCCGGGTGGCTTTGAGTTCGGCGTAAATGCTGCGTGCCTTGGAATGGAAATAGTAGGCGACGGCTTCTTTGATCTCCGCCTTGAGTTCCGGGTCCGCTTCGACTTTTGCACGGATGTGGCCTTTCAATTCGTCTTTCACCAAATCACGAAAGGCTTCAATCACCAAGTCCTCGGTGGACATCAAGTCCTGAAGCTGACTTTGGATGCTTCCTGTGAGCAGACGTTCAATCGCCATAGTGCTCCCAATCATCACTACGGTTTGAATCCGTCGCTCAATCACCGGCGGTGAGTTGGCCCGTACCGAGCCAACCGTCGAGGAGTTTGGAAGCAAAGAGGCGACCTGCATCGGCTTCCTGCGGCCAAGCGTGTTTGAGGTGGTGCACCTGACTGGCCAAGTCCACCGCTTCCTCCCCCACCACCATGCGATGCCAAGCGAGTTCCTCAAGTCGAGGCGTGGACAATTCTGCCTCGGTCAGGCAAGGCAACAGCAGTTCGCTCAGCGCCATGGTTCGCTGTTCCACGTCCATGGTTGACCAGACCCGTCGCAATCGCTTGAGTTGCCGCTCTGAAAGGCCCGGCATCATGCCTTCCGCAGGAGCGGCGACCTCGGGAAGAGGAACGAGACGAAGCGAACCCTCTTCCTTCAAATGATTGAGAACGGCCGTGTGAATCGGGTCCATGTTGGTTTCAAGCGCACCCCTTGACCACAAACCAAGGGAAATGAATGGTCGAAGTTTGCGGACTCGCCGACCGTTCGGTGCGAGCACGGCCGCCAGGGCCGCTGCCTGAAGAACCGGGTCGAGAACGCCAGAAAATCGCCGATGTTTCGAACCCATCTCAACCGTGGTTGACACCGGAACGAGATGAACATGCTCGCCGGTGGGCACGTCCNCCNCCTCCCACGTGTCCTCCTCGACGTCCACCACCACGGTGAGACCGTTGGGGGCCACCGACCATGCAGGACCTGCGTCACGGGGCAGATGATGCCGTGGCGTGAAGAACCGTCGTCGGTATTTGATGCCGACATCGAGGAAGGCCGCCTCAAGTTGGCCGATGGCCAGCACCCCTTCAACCGTGGCAGGGGCGGTGAGATGAACCGTCTCTGCTACCTTGATGGCGTCGCCGTGACCCAGCAGCGGCGCTTTGGCCGTTGCAAACATCGGTGTGTCNAGGATGTCGCGCATGGTGAGCCGTTACGAGGACCCACGGGGCCCTCATGAAG
This sequence comes from Methanobacteriota archaeon, assembly GCA_002725275.1. Next base: position 49,591 of record PBOE01000004.1, on the reverse strand, counting down.
GTGTCCGTTGCCGCTGCTGAATCACTCAACCATCAAGCGGAGCTCGTCTCGCTTGTAGCGCCAGTCGCTNGGGAGGCGGTTTTCACCGATGTAATNCGAGGCGAGCCGGCGAATCTTGGCTTCGGTGATTTCGAGCGCTCGCTTGTTGTGAATGTCCTTGTGGTTGCCCGAGCCGAGGTGGTTGATGATGGCCACGGCTTGGCGCATGAGGTTCATCATGTCCTCGGGATAGGTGCCGGCCATGTCGTTTTCAGCGAGAACTTGGCCAATTCGCTTGCCGAGCACCAAACGCACGTTCGGGACGGCGTGCTTGTCGCGAAGAATGGTGCCGATCTCGGCCGTCGTGTGGCCGGCCTTGGCAAGGTCTAGAATGAGGGACTGAACCTCATCCTTGTCGGTGTTTGACCACGACGGGGCCTCGGTTGCGTGAGGACGAGTTGAGCCGCTCTGGCCTTTTCGGGACTTGTACATACGTGCCATTTCACACCACCAAGCGGCCTTCCGACTTATCTCCCCTTCTTAACCNCTCCGCCACAAAGCGGCGTGCTGCTGGCTCAGGACTTCTTCCTCCGCTGATGGGATTTCGCNAGGGTCCCCGGCGTTCCTCCCCACTCCCATCCTGCTGCAATCGCTCGAGCCAAACCGATGCACTCACCGGCTTGGAGCACCCGTAGGTCATCACCGGACCGGATGGTGGGGTCGGCTTGCTTGACGAGTTGGGCGAAGACATCCCCCTTCCAGACGATGTCCTCGTGCAACTCCACGGCTTTCAGGGCCCCGTGTTCATGGAGCACATCGATGGCGGCTCGAGAGAAGGAAAATCCGTTCCGGTCGATGGACCAAACNGCCACCTGGGTTCCGTCAAGTTCCAAACGCCAACGAGGCAGTTTCCCCCTTACGACGAGNNGCTCACACCACGCATCGTTCCCCGTGGTTTTTCGAGCGACGCTCTTGAAGTGCTCCTTGAGCCGCAAGTTGTTCTTCTGATTCTTGAGGTCGTGTCGCTCTCGGGCCTCTTTGACGGCGGCACTCAGTCGTGCAAGGGCTTCGTGATGGGTCGCACCTTGGCCGCCTCGCGTGTCGACGACGGGAACCCCGAGAAAACCCAAGTCAAAGTCGGTGTGGTTGATGATTTGAGCGTACCCCGTTCGCTCAACCAACGACAACAGCATGCGCCGGACGCGATCCAGTTCGTCGGAGGACCAGTCGCCGGTCACGGGTACGTCGTAATTTGCAGCCGGCCAAACGTCCTCAAGGTCCCGCGGCACGAGGCCGAGCGGCGAAGTCATCATCACCTCGTGACACCCGGTTGAACCGATGGCCCGAAGAAATTGGCCGTGAGATTTCGAAAGCCGGTACGGCTTGCGGGCAGAGCACGGAAGGAGGATCATCACCTGACGAACCGGNGNCGGCGTGCGATACTGCTCCCTCATAAACCGCTCCCAATCCACGACCAACGGGTCGTTCAGGGCATTGGAGGTGAAGCAGGGAAATTCTGTGGTTGACGGCCGGTGAGAGGCGAGGTTCCCACGGTGCTGGCTAACGAGGTCCTGATGTCGACGGAAATGCTCAACAGCACGAGGGCTGGACTGGCTTTGACGCGTCGCAAGCTGGCGAAGGGTGCCTGATGACACAGCGGCGCGGGCTTCGTCGATGGCCTTCATCATGTGGTAGGCTTGCGCCTCGAGGGTTGTGCCCTCATGGTCGAGCGGGCGACGGGGGCCCCCCATCGTCAAGAGNACNCTGTTGGCAGCCGCTTCTCGACAGCGTGCTAGGTCAAACAAATCCACGCCCATGGCAACCAACACGCCCAGGTTATCGGGGCCGCCAAGCCCGGGGGTCCACAACAGGGCCCCCGGGAAGCGATGCTTCAACGCAAGGATGGCTTGCGGCAGTTTGCCGGGTTGACTTGCGAGCTGCACGGCATCGGTCAAGACCACGATCTCCGGAGCGAGGGAAGCATCGGTCAGGCCCTCATCGTGATGAAGTCGCTGCCAGGAGACCGGCAAAAGAGCCGACGTCCCTTGGGCTTCACCCGCATTGGCATCTTCGAGCGATGGAGGCAGAACGTGCCCGATGTTCACCGTGTAGTCCGGGCCGTTTGTCTCAAATTGAGGGGGACAAAATGAACCTCGGGACTGAACGCTCAAGACCGATGGCAAGGCGGCGGTGGTGGAGGATGAAAACGGGGCGTAAGCCACGGGAAGGGCCGGGTCGTCGCCCATCAGAACCAAGCCCGGCGTTTGTGAGGCCGGGGATTTTCGGTCGCCCAACCCCCACACACGACCGTAGCGGTCGCGATGCAGAACGGTCCGTCCGAGTGCATCGGCCATGAGGTTCCCTGTCGCCGTGTCTTCTTGAAGAGTTTGAAACGAACGTGGGGAGAGTTTTGAAAGACACTGCGCCCACGCCGTGCCATGGCAACGAAGACGGTCAAGGGTCACCCCTTGTGGCTTGTCCTCGTTGTTCTCGTCGCCATGATGCCGCTGGCCGTAGCGCAAAACAGCCAACCGCAGGTCGTNTCCGACGGGTTGAACAGCATCGGGCTCGATGCTGGCATTTCAGCAGAGTTGGAGGTCCAACTCGGCGCAGAAACCACCGCTCTTCTCTCGTGGACGTGCTCCGCATGCACGTTGGAGGTGGTCTCGGGCCCCGACGGATTCAGCGTTGAATCACACGGAACCAACGTGATGAGCATCGAAACCGGTCAGAGCGGAACCGTTCAGATGACGGCCGATTCGGAAGGAACCGACGTNCTCGAACTGTTCGTTGTGACCGAAGTGGAAGACACCTTGCCAACACAGCGTCCCGCACCCGAAGCAGCGACCGATGTGATGTCAGCCCTGCTGTGCGAGACGGCCGCCGACTGCATTGATGATGGCCAAGGCCACTTGTTCTCGGTGCTGAGCCCGGGGGCAACCCCGACGATTCGGGGGATGGCAAGCGCGGACACATCACGCTACGTCGCCTTCAACATCACCCAAGGCGACACCCTCGAATGGCAGTGGATGGTAACAACCCACGCCGTGAGCGTGTCGTTTTACCACCAAACCGATTCCAACGAAACCGCCATGGAAACCGTGATGACATCGCCGCAACCCATGGCCTGGCCGTCAGCAACCCCCGNAGGGGAGTTTTGGACGGCACCGGAGGATGGACGGTTCGTGGCGCGCATCACCACCGAAGCACCGACGGCTGCATGGACGGCAACCGTCGTTCACCACCCGTATGCTCCAGTGAGATCACTGATGGATGCGAACCTCACCCAAGGCGTTGACCTCATCGGCCACGACAGCCTCACCGCACCGTTTGATTGGTCTGACGTGCACGAGTTGACGCTTGCGAGCGTCCACGCCACGGCCACGGTCAGCGTCGACCAGTTGCTCAGCGGCTCGTGGGTTGCAGGTACCCCAACGAATCTGCTTCCCGGTCAGACGCTGAAGGTCTACCCGTATCCTGACGTGAGCGGTGGACGCATCAAAGTCATCGAATCGCCGGTGTTCATGCTCCAAGCCCAAACCCACACGTTCGCCGACCTCGAAGGGTTGGAAGCACCCTCCTACCGACCGATTGACAACGCCACCGACAACAGCTCATGGCCCGTGATCAACCTGACAACGCCGAGTACCGGCGAGCTGACCTTGGCCGTCCATGACACGACCGACACCTACCGCATGGTTGTCGACGGTTGGAGTGAATCCATTCACTTNGTCCAGTTCGTGTTGGAGGGTGATGTCACCGGCCTTGAACTCCAACTCTGGGACATTGACCAAAACACCGGCGAGGTGTTGGCAACGGACATCACTCGACCGGTCGGCGATCAACTCAAAATCGGATTGCAAGTCGGACGGGGTACGCATTACCTCCAAGTGCGATTTCAGGACGCTGCAGCCGCCACGCCGCATCTTTGGGGCGAGGAAGCCGATGCACGATCGTACACCCTCCGTCCATCCTATTCCCTCATTGACGAGGGGGAAGAGCCCTGGTTCCCTCCCAGTGATGACGCCGTGTATTGGGGCGGCGTTGCACGTTGGTTCATGGGTCTGTTGTTCCTTCTTCCGGTGGTCTACCTCGTCGTCCACGTCAAACGCTCTCAGGCCTTTGCCGCCTCGGTGGCCGAGAAAAAGCAACGACTTGCGTGGTACATCCAACGATTGGACAGCGGCGAAAGCAGTGCNAAAGAAACCCGAATTGACATGGCCAAAGCGCTGCATGCCGTCGCCCAACTCGAATGGAGTGAGGGGTTGGAGGCCTGGGGTCCAAAACGCCTCGAACACCGCACCGATGACGTCGCCCTTGCGGTTTGGTCCGTCGATGAGCGGCTGGCCAGTGCGGACGGTCGATGGCCGCTGGTGGTGGGTGTTCATGTCATCAACGGGACGTGGGATTTGGCAGCCCTCAGGTTTGACGCCCCCGAAGGGAAGGCGTTTGAGGTCGCTCACGTCGAGCCGAGGTTTTTGTTCCAAGGCGAGGAAGTGTTCCTCGACACCATGGGCCCCGGGCACCGAACCTACCTCGTGGTGGAGTTGGTTGGGCCTGAGACTCGCGTCGACGTCGAACTGAACGGGCGGATGGACGGTGAACCGTTCGCTGCAAAGGTCCCCGAAACCCTCGAGCGTTAAATCAGCCTTTGCGGCGCTCTTTAGCGTCCTCAAGAATGCTGGTTTCGACGTCGTCNGGTGCGAGATCACCGCGCATGGCGTCGAGGTTTTTCCGAGTCGCTTTGGGTACTTTCTTTGGCATNTGGAGTTTCAACAACACCACGACGTCCCCACGTCCGCCNCCCCGTTGGCGGGGAAGGCCACGCTTCCGAAGTTCGATGGTCTCACCGGAATTGGAATGGGCGGGGACCTTGATGACCAGGGGTTTCCCGTCAAGGTGGTCCAATTCCACCGACGTCCCGAGCAACAGGTCGGCGTAGCCGAGGGGAAGGGACATGATGAGGTCTGAACCCGACCGCTCAAACCACGCATGGGATTCGACCTCAAGCTCGATGAACAAATCACCTGGCTCGCCAATGCCTTGGGGGGCAGGTTCGCCTTTGCCTCGCATTCGCATGCGTGTTCCATCCTCAGCACCTTCGGGCACGGCGAANCGCAGGGTGCTGGGTTTGAGTTCTTGACCTCGCCCGTTACAGTCACCGCACGGCTGGTCGGCGACCCGACCGCGCCCCCCGCAGTCCTGGCACGGTTGCACGGCTTCTTGGATGAAGGGACCCACCTGCTGGCGGACGCGCACTTGACCCTGGCCGGAGCAACTGCCGCAGGTCGTCAACGTTCCGCCCTTCGCCCCGGTTCCATCGCAGGTACCGCANGGCTCGGGCAAGTCTACCACCACCTCTTGCTCGCTGCCGAGGTAAACGTCCTCGAGGGTGATGGAGTGTCGAATCAAGATGTCTGAACCGCGGCGAGACCGTTGGCGGCGGGACCCACCCCCGAAAAAGGAGGAGAAAAAATCGCCACCGAGGATATCCTCGAGGTTGATGTTGAAGCCACCGCCACCAAAACCACCGAACGGTGAGCCCTGTGGCCCGTTGTGTCCAAATCGATCGTACTGCGCCCGCTTTTGGTCGTCAGAGAGAACGGCGTAAGCCTCCTGAATCTCCTTGAAGCGATCCTCAGCATCGTCTTCCGTGCTACGGTCAGGATGGTATTTTCGAGCGAGGCGTCGGAAGGCGTTTTTCAAATCGCTTGCCGAAGCGGACTTCTCCACGCCCAGGACGTCGTAGTAGTCTCGCTTATCGCTCATCGTCCCGTCCTCGTTGGGAACGAAAGGGGACCTGCTTTCAACCTCACGCCTCAACATCAAAGGTCGAGGCCACAATGCGGACAGAAGCGTTCGGTTGGGTTCACCGGGGCGCCGCAACCCCGGCAGACCGGCCCGGTGGTTGGGATCGAGGACACCGTTGACGCCGGCTGCCCCAACATGGCCATGCTTTCCAGCGACTCAGCGACCTCAGGGACCGTTTTTGGCGTGAACACCTCGGTGGTGTCTCGGACTTCCCCTGAGGTCGTCATGACGGTCTCAATGCCTCCCGAATCACTCATGGAAGTCATGTTGACCTCCGATTCGTCCTGTGATTTGTTGAGACGGAGCGGCGCCACGGGTCGTTGGGCCGTGACCGGTGCAACCGTGGCGGCCTGTCGCAAACGGGCTTGCCGTCGTGCTTCTCGCTCCGCCTTGCTGTCGATGCCAAACAAACCGAAGACAGCGTCCAAGAACTGGTCCATCGGGCCACTCTTCCGGTGGGCGCCCATCGTTCCGGTCACGGTTTCATCGTCGAGAGTGGCCGCCCCCGTTACACGGGCGTTGGCTTTAACGATGTGACGAGCCTCACTCAGCATTTGAACTTCGACTTTGGCGTCGTCGCCGAGTTCCATCTCCGGCCCCTCACCGGAAAGTTCCGATACGGAGCGGCCGAGTCCTTGTTGCGTCGTGGCATCCATCGTTCCGTCAAGCGGTGCGTCCGTTGACCACACGCCCCGTTCTTCTGCTTCGTAAACGTGTTTGATTTTCCGCATCGCCGCGGCCCGGTTGTATTCGTGATCCTTCACCACACCCGAGCGCCGGTAGACGATNACACCGATGAGAACAGCAACAACGTACCACGCATACATCAATCTCGGCTCCAACTCAAACATCGTCTGAAGTGGAGGAAGAGACATGTGAGAGGCACCCATGATGAGCAACGGAAGCACGCTAAGGCTTCTGTTCGTGACACCTCTCGATTTCGCCATCGTGCTCAGCCCCTTTTCAGCCGTTTCACTGATGTATCTATTGGCTTGTTGTGTTCAACCACGGTCCGTTGGCGACCGACCTCGACGGAACAACCCGTCGACCAACCCCAGCGTAAAACTGCTGTGCAGCATCACCAAACACAACGGTACACCAACAAGAGCGGACCAACCATCGCCCCGCCCAACCCGCTGCCCGGCGGCCAACAGCAACGCAACGCCGTAAGCGGCGGGAAGCATCCACCATCCGGCAACGCTGGCCAAGAAGAATCCGGCCGTCAACAGCAAACCGAACAGCGGGAGGAATTCCAACCAGGTTGCACGGCGCGGGTGTTTGAGTAACACCTTGGTACGCCAAAAACCGTACCTGTGCCCCATCTTCCACCACTGCGAGAGGGTGTTGCGCTTGTGCATGCGAACCTCCGGTGCGGGGTCCCTGTACAGCACGTGGCCGGCCTTCAACAAGCGCATGGAAAGGTCGCTGTCCTGGCTGGTGATGTAGGCCTCGTCCCAACCGCCCACGGCCTCAACCGAAGTGCGTCGGTGCATCACAAAAGCCGGCACTTTGGTTGGCCCACGCACCTCAAATCGACTGAATTGACCGCCGCTTTGACCCAACGGCGAGGCGAGAGCGCCGTCGATCCAGCGAGCGGTTTGGGAGAGGGGGCCCTCCGCCGGTACCACGCGCACGCCGACGCCCGCCAGGCGCTGACCNACCTCCGCCTCGCAGGCCTCCCAAGCAGCGAGGCGCTGTTCGAGGTGATCGGGGGATACCGTGGCGTGCCCGATCATTTCAACGAGGTACTCCACGCTGGCCGGAACCGTCGAGAGCGCGAGGTTTCTTGCATGCGCCACCGTTCGNTTGGGGTTTTGCAGCAGTTCCATGCGAGGCCAANCTTCACCNCGGTGGGCCTCGATGATGGATGAAACCATGGCCNCCGTGCCGTCCGTTGAACCACCGTCCANTACCACGACCATGTGCCGCTGNGGTTCGAGCGTCTGGTTGAGGAGCGANAANAGACAGGCCTCAACGTGGGCCGCCTCGTTGTAGACGGGAACGACGGTCGCCAACACAGGACCGTCTGCATCTGCCATGAACGCTGGTTGGAAGGGGTGGTTTTCACCTCTTCGTAGGAACGCGTGTTCGCGGTATGTTCTTTGAGGTCAAGCCGCACGTTGGGNCATGNATGGGTCTCGACTGCGNCTCACCGGCGTGGGTGAAGGGTTCACNACGCTCGTGAGCACCACGCTTTCCGGNGTTGATTCACCNGCAAAGGTGCTCAACGCCGTCAGGANCTTGTTCCCGGAAGCCGACCGTGCGGAGCTTGAAGACGAACCGGTCCAGGGCNGNCCCTCACACGGGACATGGGAATTCAGGGATCTCTCGCTGGGTGTTTTTCTTCANCAACTGCACGAGCANCGAATTTTGGACACGGCCTTGGATGCGATGTCNNTGAANTTGCTGGGCAACTCGACCACGTTNCGCATCACTCGCCAGGCGGCGGTTGCTGGTAAAATCGCCTTTCCCATTCCAGGTGATGAACCGGTTGGAGGGACGTTTGAAATCTCGATTTCGGGAGAGGGCCTCGAGGACTGGCTTCAAGCCGCAACGTGGCACGAAGGCCGCAGTCAAGTTCCCCGCCACATCAACGACGAGCATTCCATGACCGAAGACGGCGAGGCTACGACGTGGATTTGATGACCTGACCGATGAAATCAAGCATCTCACCATCACGACCCGCCCACGCCAGTTGGGATGTCGCATCGGCCTCGACCCAATCGACCGCCTGGTGCACGGAAAGGGACGGAGCACCAGCGTTGCCATCAAGGCGACCGCGAATCANATGAATCACAAAGGCCGCACCGTCGTGTTGGCGATACCACGACCCCAGCGGGTGGTCCGAGCGAACCTTNAGTTGGAGTTCCTCCTCGATTTCACGCTCGAGCGCNNTGGACCAGGGTTCGAGTGGCTCACACTTTCCCCCCGGAAATTCCCACCGACCGCCCTCGGCCTCACCGATGGCTCGTTGCGCCACCAGCACTTCACCGGTCGGTGATGAAAAGCAACCTGCTACCACGTGCACGGGTTCCATCGGGAACGGATGGAGCATGTGTGCCAAACACGCCTCGACGAACCTGACCCCTTGGTCCACCGTGAGCCTTGCTTCACCGGGCAGATGAAGGAAGAGCACGGGTGGCGGCACGGGGGACGACGAGGACTCCTCGCAGATGGCTTTCAAGGAGGCGTGGTACGTTTCATTGCACAGGTAAGCACCCGCATCGGTGGAGATGGAATAAGGCACGGGGAAGGCTGCAGGGTTCCACAACGTGAGGTCCAACCAGCAACCGCGCGGACCCAGACCGTCGAGGTTCACGTTGTTCACTTGACGGCCCAAGTTATCGGGGATCCGCATGTCCAAACGGTCCCGAGCGATTCGCTCCAGCCGAGGAGCATCACAGGATTCACACAGACCAACATGAAGAACAGCATCCCAACTGCACCCCTCCCGAAGGCGCTGAGCGGTTCGCTGTGCACCGTGGGCATCAACGGGCAACACATCAACTTCGACATGGACGGGAAAGGTCTCATCTGACCACGGGTGATGGAGCACGTGCTGCCCGCCCATGCGGTCCACCACGCGTTGACTGATGTTGGTCCGATGATCGCCAAACGGCTCAAACCCGGTCACCAACACACGACGAACGGTNGCCATANCGGCGGATAATTGGGTGGGTTTTTCATTCATCCGCCGGCCGAATCGGCGTCATCTTCACAAACAGGAAAGACCAGCCCGCACCATGGAAGAGGAACTGGTGGTCCAGCTGGCACCCGAGTCCTCCGCCCCCAAAGAGGGCATTTTACCGGTTCGCATCGTCAAAGAAATTTGGCGTGAAATCACGTTTGGTGTCGGCACCTGGGGGGCGTTGCGACCACTGGTCGCCGCCGTGTTGGCCGCCGTGCCTTTCCTCTTCTTGGGACAGCATTTCAACCGCCAGCATCGACGAGGTTTCGAGTGGGGTTTTCTCCAGATTCCGTTGGCGTTGACCCTCATTTTGTGGATTGGCCTCTACCTCTGGTCCATCTTCGATGCTTGGCGAGACGCTGTGGGAGCGATGGGCCAAGTTCAGGGCCAAAGTTGATCCCGAACAGGAATGGACCCGTCGGCGAGACCGGCTAAATCCATCCGGTCATCGTCGTCAAAATCGCTTGGTAAACTTCCAAAAATGAAGTTTGAAACATCAGCGGACTCAATCGCCCAATACATCACCGATTCATCGTTGNTTGAATGTCCCGGATGGTCGGGGTCCTCGTGATCGACCGGTGACTGATACACCAGGTTCACCAGCCCGAGGAGGTGCCCGACCTCATGGACCAAAACGCTGTTCTCAACGTCTTCGACCGAGGGTCGCCCGAACGGACCGTCCGCTTCGTCGATGGAATCGCTAAACAACGCCACCGTTGATGCATCGACCGCCACACCAAGCACTGAATCGGAGTCGTACGTGCCTGCAGGGAAGAGAATTTGCCAGTACAGGGTGGTCCCCTGGCGTGGTGAAGTGTCCTTTTGTTCCCAGCCTTTGTCCCTGACATCCTGGGCGGACCATGCGCCTTCGTGTCCAAAGTCGACCTCGTCATACTCCACGGAAATACCGGAAGGTTTGTCGCAAACGCTGTTCAGCCGGTCGACAAGCAAATCAACACTGCTGGCGTAAGGGCGATAACCGGGTTCGTAATCGATCTCGATCACCATGGATGTGTACATGCTGCTNCGAAGGCAAGCCAAGGTCAAGCCACCGGGGATACCCTTCTTTTCGGGCAAGACGTCAAGGCCGCCCGAACCAAGGCAACCGGCCATCGAACCGGTCAGGAAAAACACCACGAGGAACGCCGCCAGTGGTTTTCTCGTCATGGCCTAACCATCCCGTTCTTGCTTTTCAACGTCTGCCTACCAGTCATCAGGAATATCAAGGGGGGAGAACAATTGCCCCGGTCCAGCAGCAGAAGCGAGTTGGGTGCGAGCGAGGTGCTCCCACTGGCGTAACGCAAGAATGGCATCGATCACCGAGGCATCAATTTCAATCAGGGTAACCCGAATCAGTGTATCCAGAATGTCCATGCGCTGATGGTCGATGATGTTCATCACTTTCTCAAGGTCAAACGTCGCGGCTGAACTCGCCGTTGAGGATTCCAACGGCCAAGGGGAGTGAACTCGCTCGCTGACCGTCTGTCCGGTGGCTTCCAAGTGCTGTGAAAGCGTCGTCATTAACTGATTGAGGTGTTTTTGCAGCACCAGCGACACTTCGACCAGCGGCATGTTGAGTTGCTTGATGAGGTTCACCGTCCGCTCCGTCAGCGTGACCAGGCCGTCAACCGACTCGTCTGACACGATCGTCCCTCAGTTTTTGGTGAGGGCATCGATGTACTGCCATCCGTAAGAGTTCCACTGCTCCTGCGTCCAACCATCGGGCAAACCGGTCGGTGGCAACGGTGCTGGCCGAGTACGGTCGGGCGCCGCCACGGGCGGCGGAGGAATCGGCTGGTTGACCGGCGCCGGTGGGACGGCAGCCAGTGCAGGCACCGGCTTGGAAGCGTTCATGTCCTCGGTGACGACGGCGGTCTGGTCGGCCAACGCCTCCTCCGTCTCGGGTGCCAACATGCGGCGCCGGAGAACCATGGCGTACAGGGCAAAGGACACGGAGCCCAAGGCAATGATGAACAGCGTGACGCTGAACACGTCGGTCGAAAGTTGCTCTGAGAGGGCCTCACCGTCACGGATGGTTTCCTGCTTCACCAGCAAGGAGTCGACGCTGCGACGGTCCATTTCAACGCCGTCAACCAGCACCATCACGCGGTGGTCAATGCTGGAACCGGCCGGTGCGTTGGCCACGACGGGCAGCGAGACGGAAAGCGATGTCCCGGTTGTCGCCTGGACCTCAACCGCAGATACCGTGGCCCAGAAACCACCGTCAACGAGTTCTTGCAGGGCAAACGTTACGTTGCCGTTTCCACCCAGGTTGTTGGCGTTCACGACCATCTTGGCTGTCTCTCCTTCGAACGGACTTGGCACGTCCCACTGGAGCGTTGTGGCCTCATCTTGCAGGTCAATGCGTGGTCCAACCAGCGCCATGGGCCACGATGCGAAGGGGTCGTCCATGGCGTTGGAGATGGTGTCGTAGGGGTTACCGGCCTCATCAGAGCCCGAAATCCACACGTCAACCGTGTACGAGGGAAGCAGCGTGGTGGCACCCGAATCCGTCAAGTCGAGGTAGCCGCTCCAGTAGAACTGCTGGCCGAACGGCATGGTGTCGGGAAGCAGCACGCTCCCTCGTGAGATTTCAGCCTCACCGGCCTTGACACGGTAGTGCAACACGGCGGCCTCGGTGGTGTCAAACCCGTTCTCATCGTTGGTGATGAGAACGACCTCGAGGTTGTTGGCGTCCCCAATGGACAGGGGTGAACCCTCGCCCACGCCGTTCAGCGTGATGCTGTCGATGGTGGGGCGTGTGCTGTCAACGGCGAGGCGAACGCGGGGCGAAAAGGCGGTCTCGTCCAGCGCAAGCCCCGGCATGTCGTCCATGCTCAAGCGGAGGTCGAGCCGGCCCGAGCGAACCGCCGGAACAAGAAGGTCGAGACTGAATTCACCGTCATCCCGGGTGGAGGTGCGCCAGTTGTTTTCGAAATCACCGAACACCACATCAAACGCACCGGCCGGTGCAGGGGTTTCGTCTTCTGAGAAAAGGACACGGCCGGAGACCCGCAAGGCCTGACCTGCTCCAATGATGGTTTCGAAGTTTTCTTCGTTGTAGTGATTCTCGCTGTTTCGCAACTCGATGGCTCGAATCTTGCCGGGTTGCGTGTCAAATCGGAAATCGTTGTCGAGGCTCCACCAATCATCGCCAAGACCCTCCTCAACTTCGAAACAAGGCGTGATCTCGTTGTCGTTGCAGGGCATGTCGGTGACCCTGACCTTCGGGAGGAAATGAGACTCACCGTCCGTGTCGTAGGCTTCGGGGAACATCCAGGTGAGTTGGAAACGCGCCTGGATGATGACCACCGATTCGTTGCCTTCCTCGAGGCTGACGGTTGAATAGAGGTTGGAGACGGCGATGTTGTCAGAGCCGGACGTCATCACCGCCACGGGATGACCGTCGGCTCCTTCGGCCAGCGAGATGAACATGGAGGAGTCATCGTCATCGAAATCGCCGCCAAGGGCCACTTGGACGTACTGGATGTCCTGCCAGCCGTTGATGTCCACCAACTTGATTTGTGCCGTGTAGGGAACACCGGGGTGAAGGGGCTCGTAGTCGTCGTGGCCTAAAATCGACGAGTTGCCGAGGTCGACTTCCGGTTCAAACTCCTGTCGAATGTAGTAGGTCACCAGGTCGGCGTCCCAGTCAGGGAGGACCTCGCCGGGACGATAACCGCAGGTGATGGAGGAGGCTGGACAGACCGGCCCCCGCCCCATGGCGATCTCGTTGTTTTGCTCATCTTCTCCGGAGACGTAGAACGAGACACGTTGCTTGTGAAGCAACATGGAATCGTCAATGAGGCCCTCAAAGATGTTCAGCCCGCCCGCTCGGGTCTCAGGCGACGAGAGGGTTTTCACTTCGTACTCGTCCTCGTTGGGCAGACCGTCGAAGTTGTAATCCGTACAACCGATGGCCTCGCTGGCTTTGCAGCCCACCCAGTAGTGGAGGTTGAGTTGGCGAGGTGGGTCAACCGAATCTTGGACGACGATGGACACGGCTTGTCCGACACCGGCGGCACCAGCATGGCGTTCTTCTCCGTCCATCGGCGTTGCGCTGAGAACAAGCGGTGAGTTGCCGTCAAGGATGAGACGAATGGAGTTGTAATTCGGGTTGGTGAAGGTTGAACCGTTTTCCAAGTCCACTGCCTGAACGTAGAAAATCATGCCACCAGGAGCCGATTCAATCGGCGAGGTGAAGGTCATGTTGTAGGCGCCAAAAGCGGGGTTGGCCTCTTCGTACAGAATCATCGGTTCACCCATGGGGTCACCGTCAAACGTCACGTTTTGGCCAACGACCCGAAGCGAGAAACTACCGGCCGGCGGCATGAGTTGAGAATCTTGGAAGTGGATTGACCCACTGAAACTCATGTTGAACCCGCCGCGGACCCAATCCATGGGGAAGAGTTGACGACCGGTTTCCTCCCAGACGCGCAGGCCGTCAAGCTGGATGTCGTTTTCCACCACGAGCTCCATCTCGGTGGTGGTCCACTGGTCGACGGCCACACCGAGATCGTCCTCCACCGATATGATCGCCTCCGTGCTGGCCTCGTCATCCCACGACCAGTTTACCTTGGTCGGCATCCAGATTGAAACGATGCCGTCTGCATCCACCATCGAGGTGCAGTTGGCGGTGTCAAAGACGACGATGCCTCCAGCGTCGCCGTTGACCGAACACGCATCGCCGCGCAACCATGTGAAACTGGGGTTGTCGCCGTGGGTGTGTCCAATGGCGATGACCGCCTTGTTCACGTGGTCAACGTCGTCCCCCGGGGCAACTCGAGTGATGAAGTTTCGATAAAGGCCGTCAGGCGCAGCGAGCCCACCCTCAAAGGAGGCCCCGATGGCTCGGGTTTGCATGGCGTAGGTGATGTCGATGTTGGAGATTTTCACGCGCCCCGAACTGGCGGCCTTCACCGCAATTGGGATGTTGACGGTACCGTCGCCGTTCTCGGGAATGTGGTCGTTGAAGGCGTCGACCAGCGTGGGGGCTTTCTTCACGATGGTGCCCACCGGGGAATCATCGCTGGCCACCACCGATGACTCGTTGAGGAAAATATCCGATTCCCAGTCGTAGGTGCCGTCCCCGCCCACGTCGAGCATGGGCCGGTCGGGGTAACCTTCCTCGTACTCGAGAACAAAGCGGTCGATGGTGGGCGTTATGTCGCTGTTGGTGGTGGTGAAGGAGATGGCATAGCGGAGGGTGTTGCCCGCTGCCTCGGTGGAAAAACTCGTCTCTTGGTTGTTCGTCGTGTCGTACCAGGTGCTGCCGTTGTCGTTCGAAACGATGACGTTGAGCGAGGTGCCTGCCGGCACGTCCGCCGTCCAACTGGGACGCACTTTGCCAACCTTCGTGCCGGTGTTAAAGTGAGGTGAGGTCCAGTCACCCGCCGTCTTGTAGTCGGTGGCGTACTCGATGTCAACCCACCATGACACAGCGGTTGAACCGATCAGTTGTGCTTTCCAAACCAGCTCTTTTCCGGGGTGATCGAAATGGATGGTGGATTCAGATTCAACCTCTTCCCAGTGGGTCCCGTTGTCGGCGGAAATCCAGTAGTCGACTCGGTCGCCGATCGAAGCGGCCGACCAGTACGTCTCAACGTTGGCCGAGAGGATGTCTTCACCCGAACGGACGACCTCACCGTACCACGTCGTGGTGCCTGGAGCCGGCGTGGTCTCGTACGTCCAGCCGGTTCCAAATTCTCGGTAGTACAGTGTGGCACCCGACCAGGTGGAGTAGCCGCAATCAACGGTCACAAAACGCTCGCCGTCGAATTGGAGGCCGTAGCCAAGGCGGGACAGTTGTCGGGTGGTTGATTCAGGGATGAGAGCCGATGAACTCCCAGAAACGGACCAAGCCTCGAGTTGGTCTCGGTCGTTGTAGGGTGAGTCCTCTTGACAGCGCATGTAGAAGGTCGAACCGTTGACTTCCAGTCCTCGAAGCATTTGCTTGGAGCCGCTGCCGTAGGAGCCGCCGCACTCCCAGCTCGAGCCGGTGGCAGACGTGTAGGTGTAGAAGTCTTGGCCACGAGTGTAGGTCCCCGTACCGTCCCCTGCGAAGTCGTAGGCGTACAGCCGGTTCATGGCGTTGTGCGCCACCCACACCTGGTCGGTCTGACGGTCGTAGGCGATGCCGGTGTACTCGCCCACCGAAGGTGAGATGTCGTAGGAATCAATGCACGTCCAGGTGTCGTCTCGGGAGATGTCCATTTCCATGACGCGATGGTAGTTCACCGGGGCGGATGAACCGTAGGTGTATCGATAACCGGAGAGGATGCCAAAGAGGCGTTCATCGTCGGTGACCGTCCAGTCGCGGAACCCGTAGTAGCCGTAGTACGACGAGGGATGCTTCTGCGGCAGTGTGCACGCTGCCTTGTCGAGGGTGATGACGGACTCACGAGAGGCGTTGTTGGGGTACAACCGTTCAACGATGTTGTGGAACGTTGACGAGGACCAAGTGGACAAGAACAACCAGTCGTGATGCTTCAGGATGGCGCCTTGGCTTTGGGCCATGAAACTGGAGGACGTTTTGGTCAACTGTTGTGAATAGAGGCTCTCGGTGGCGTTGGACGTGTGCGGCTGCCTGAGCGCAAAGGAACCGTTGTCCAGCCAAGCGTCGGAATTGACGTCGACGTAGGCATCGTTTCCGTGGGGCAGGAAATTCCGGCTGATGTTGTCCATGGCCAGGGTCAGGTCACCGCTTCGATCGTCCATGCTGTTATCGGCTCCGCGAATCCAATGGTCCCGATCATCCGCCACCAGTTGCGACCACCCCGTGGCCGACGCACCTGACAGGGTCATGCTCACGTCGGTCACCAACGCTCCACGAGGGAGAGAGACCGAGGCCCCCATGTCAGGGTTCGCGCCCTGATAGAGGGCAATGTGCTCCACCGAGCCATCGCTGAATTCGTAGACGTGTCGGGTGCCGATGGCTGCTTCGGCTTCCGAGGCGAACAAACTCGCCATGGGGCTGAGCGGTGTAAAGAACATCACCGAGACGAGCAAGAACAACACGGCACGTGAACGGAGGTGTTGCTGTCCGCGTCCTTGCATGGGCTCCACACGCTTCGTGCATCATTTGAACCATGCGGTCCAAGGACAGATGGCCTCAGCCTCAGCTGGTCTGTCGTGAATCGTATCGAATCGGTGAGGAATCGCCTCTTACACCGTCTTCTTCATCATCACGAACCTCGAACCAATCGTTCATCCAATCGCCGTCCGTGTCCCAGTTCATGGGGTTGCTTCCTTCGGCGAGGTGATCGTCATCGAAATCCAACAGGTACCATCCGTATTCATGCTCGCCAACGTTGCGAACCGGTGGCGTGTTGGGTGAACCGGCGTAGTAAATGTCCCAAGCGTCGGTTCGATTGCCCGCCATCAGCACCACGTCGTCCGATGGGTCCACGATCAGGAAATTCGTGTCTTTGTCGTCCACGATGTAGCCAAATTGATTGTCGGGTCCACCAAATTTGTCGAGTTTGAGGTAATTGAGCACCAACTCATTGGATTGCCCCAAGCCAAGGATGGCGGCCCGGAATTGCCAGCCTTCGGTGACCGGCATGCCGTCGTGGGTCAGGCCGCTGAGACGGACAGCGTTGGGGGAAGCGTAATCGCTGGTGGTGATGGCATAAAACTCCTGGAAATTCGTGTAGGATTCATACACACATCCGGCACCTGAGCAATCCCAATTCCCGTCCTGGTCGGGGTCGAGGTTGGCGTCATCGGGGTCGGCAGGGTCGAGCGTGAACCATGCGAACTCAGTATCTGGGCGTGCAAGCGTGCCGCCCGACCCGTCTTGGGAGAGCGGAAGACACGAACTGGTGTCGGTGGTGCAGGGACCTCCGGTTCCCACATCGATGTAGACCACCCGTATGTCGAGATAGGAAGAGAAATTGTCGTTGCTCTCGTTCCACGCCAGCTTGTATTCGTACCAGTCGGGGAGCATGTCACCGTCCGTGTCGTTATCGCTGGGGTTGGAACCGTACTTGAACACCTCACGACCATCTGAATAGTTGTAGTCGCGTACGTGCGAAACGACGGCTCCGTTCTCAACCGTCGTGATGTAGGTCACGCTGTCGCCGTCGCTGTCGTTGAGGTCGGGGCGGGTTTGGTTGTCGTACTCCATGAAATTGGTGAACGGCAAATCNCCCAAGCCGTTCTGCACCACGACCCCTGACGGTGTGAAGACCCGGTCTTCCCAAGTTCCTTGGTCGGCTGGAATGTCAAAACTTGTCCGGTCGTACCAACCGTCGCTGTCGCCGTCGTAATCCACGTCCCANGGATTGAGCGGGTTGGCCGCCCAGTGGTTTTGGGTCGAAACATCCGGCATGCCGTAGGTGGCGTAGCAGTACTCCCAGCCGTCGGGAATCCCGTCGCTGTCCGAATCTGGATGCGTTGGGTCAGCAACACCGCGCAAACTTCGATTGAAGTTCTCGCTCTCAAGTTCGTTGATCTTCTCCATGCGTTCCACCGATTCTTGGCCTTTCTTGACGAAGTCCTGGTAGAGGGCTTGCTGTGCTTGAAGAGCGGTGAAACCCAACTCTTCCTGGTAGGCCGCCATGGCGTCTTCTCCGAAATCGATGATGCCGAGGTTGGCAGGAACGGTGTTTCGGGTCAGGTATTTGCCCCACGTCCGTGATTCCCACTCTCGCAAGTTGCTGAACGTCTCGTTGGCATCGATTTCGCCGTCGCCGTTGCAGTCAAAACTGTCCATGTCAGAATCAAGGTTCACGTCCCCGTCGATCAGCGGGTTGATGGACCAGCGATTTTCATTCAAGTCCCACGATGTGAACCAATACTCGAACCCGTCGTACATGCCGTCGCCGTCGGTGTCCGGAATGGTCGGGTCGGTCATGCCGAGCACGACTTCGATGAAGGCGTTGGGTGGTTCACCTTGCTGCCAGGCATTGAAGTCGTTGAGCAAACGCTTTCCGCGCGTCTCCTTCGAGATGAGGATGTTGAACACCCGTTGGGCTTTTTCGGTGGGCTGCTGGAAGTCGCCGTCGACATGAAGCAGCGGGGCATCGCTGGGATGGTCAATGCCGTTGTCGGGCTGTTGCGAGGCGAGGGCGAACTCCTGCCGGTCGATGAGCCCGTCCTCGTCGCCGTCGAAATCTCCGTCACCGGCCACCAGCGGGTTCAGCGTCCACGTTCCAGCCGAAACGTTCCATGCGGTGAAGAGCAACTCCACACCGTCAAGCATGCCATCGCCGTCGGTGTCAACGTTGTTCGGGTCGGCCGTCAAGCCGGTCAGGTTGGTCTGGTTCTCCGACAGGAAATCACCGAACGAAGCCGTGGTTGGAATCCCCGGCCACTGCTGGAGGGCGTACGCCAGGCCGATGGTGGTGACAAACCACTGAGGCGAGGAACGGTTTGCATCGGTTTCTGAAAGGAGGGGTGAAATCACGTTGTACTCCTCCCAGTTCGTCATGCCGTCGTCGTCGGCGTCCTGCCAGCGGTCGGTTGAATCCAGCGGGTTGAGGGTCCATCCGTCGTCGAGCAGGTTCCATCTGGCAAACCAGACCTCCCATCCGTCAGGCATCCCGTCGTCGTCCGTGTCCGCGTTGAGCGGGTCTGCGGCGCCCACGCTGTAGGAGGAAAGCCCGGCCGTGACCGAGCCGGAGGCCCGGTCGGCAAACGTGTCGTCTGGCACACCGAAGTCGGCGATGTTGTCGAACAATTTGGTGGTGAAATTTCCGGGGATTTCAACGCCGTCAAGGGTTTGGTTGCCGTTAAAGAGGTCGTTCCTGATGTGATATTCCAAGTAGTTCACAAAGGCTTCATCGTCTGACAAAACACCGTCTCGGTTGACGTCGTACCCGTCACCATCGGGGTTTTCGAATGCGTCTGAGCCGTTGAGGGGGTTCACGCCTCGGCGAGAGGGGTCCCATGAACACAGCCCTTTGGATTCCCAACCGTCGGGGAGCGTGTCGCCGTCGGAATCCACGAGGTTCGGGTCGGCAACAGCCCATGCCTCCACCGCCTCCGGCGACTCACCGTAATCCTCGAGCAGGTCACCGTTCAGGCCCATCAAGCGCACGACGGACCATTGGTACTCACACAGGTTTGGCAGTCCGTCGCCGTCGGCGTCCCAGTTGGCGTCCTCTGCACGAAGCGGATCAAGGCTCCAGTTGTTGCCACCCGTGAAGGTGTCACCCACCCATCGTCGATGTTGGATCTCCCAACCGTCGGGCATACCGTCCCCGTCCGAGTCGGGGTTGGTGGGGTCGGTGCCGGCGTCGATGTTGGCGAGCGACAGATAGGTGGCGTTGGCTACTTCGCCCTTGGCACTGTCGCAGAGGTAATCCATTTGAACGGTATAATAGCACCAGAGGTTGCTTTGCTCGAAGAAGAAGCCGTAGTATTCCGAGCCGTCGCCAACTCCGTCCCCGTCGGTGTCGCCGACGCGGGGGTCGGTTGAGTTGTAGCCCTCGGGCGTGGATTTGACGTACCTGAATTCCTTGAGGTTCGTCCACAGACGTTCAAGGTTCATGTCGCCCGATTGGTCGAGGTCCAAACCGTCAGCATCGTCGTCAAAAAGCGCATCCCAGGGGTCGGTGGGATCTAGGCCGTGGACGACCTCCCAGCCGTCGGGCATGCCGTCAGCGTCAGAATCGTTGGCACCCGGGTCCATGAGTTGGAGGTTTGCAAAGCGGCCCGGCGAGGCTGCGCCGTAAACAGAAACGTTGCCATCACCCACAGACGTGGCCAACGCAACGATTTCCCCCGGCAGACGAGTTTGGTCTTGCACGCCGTAAACCGCTGCATAATCTCCAGCGAGGGCCCAGAGTCCCCACTGCGAGCCGATGAGCAATTCATCTCCGGTCGGGTGGATGGCGTGAATGTTGTTGGTTTCTTTGGAGAGTTTTCCGTCAACGCCTGGATGGACATAAAGACCGCTGTGTTCGATGAAATCATCGTTCAGGTCCAGTTTGTGCAACCCGGACGGCGTTCCAAACCAAAGGGCTTGAGCGTTGGACGATGAAGGGCCATCGAGCACCAAGTCTCGAATTTCGGCGGGGTTGTCGTTTGATCCCAACGGCAGGCTGCGAAGTTCGTCAACGTCGGTCGGGATGGGACTGTCATCGGGCGTGTAGAAAAACCGCCACGCGCCGGTGGTGTCGTCGCGCGCGGTGGCGGTGTCCACGATGAACAAACCACGGTCGGTTCCGATGAACAGATGGAACGTCGTCCCGCCAGCGAGACCGTGTTGGATGGACGAGACCGATGCGTTGGCCTCGCTGAGACCCGCCACGATACCGGTACCGAGCACGTGCGTGGAAACGACGGTGGCACTTCCGTCAATTTCGACGATGCTGCCTTCCCCTGCCTGGCCCAGACCGATGGCGTGGAGGTTGACGTCCTCACCGCCAAGGGGTGCCACGGCGTGCAACGGTTCACCCATGCTCCACGACCAAGTGCCAACGGTGCCAAGCGCCCCGTCAGCGAGCAGTGGAGCCACAGCAAAACCGATGCTCGTTCCCATGACCACAGCGTAGGGCGAACCGTCCGAGGTGGCGAGGAAGCCGTCGTGGAGGATGACCCCTTGGGGCAGTGAGTGGTGGCTCTGAGCGGAGGCGTCGAGGTTCAAGACGCTCACACCGTATTTGGTCATCGCATACAGCACACCGTCGTTTTCTTCGAGGGCTCGAACATCGTGATGCATCACAGCGAGCGTTTCCTCGGGTGCATCGTACACCAGCGGAAGGGTGCTAAACCCGGTTTCGTCGCCAACGAACGTGGTCTTGAGGCCGGGGTAGACCGTGTTTCCGTCATCGTAGTGGACGAGGTATTCTTCGAGGGTGGACAGCGCCTCACCGACCTTAAGGGCGGTTAGCGTGCGTGAGACATCGCTGGAAATGCCGCCGTCTCGGTTGGTGTCCCAGCCGTCGTTGTCGGGGTCGTCAAGGGCGTTGGACCGGTTCAGCGGGTCGAGCCCAAAGTGAACTTCCCACCCGTCGGGAATGCCGTCGCCGAAGGACGGGTAAAGCGGGCGAACCGAGAATCCGTCCCACAGGTAGCGGTCGGAGTCGTCCAGCAGCGGGTCGGTGCCGAGCCACAAATCCTCCCCCACCGGATTGACCGCACGGGACGTGCAGGCGGAGAGCAGGTTGTGGAAGGTGGCGTTGGCTCCGGAGGGAAGGAAGGGCCAATTCTTGAGCACGGCGCCCTCGGGCAGGGTGGCGTAACACCACAGCCCATCAAGCTCCGCCGTGAAGTTGGCGGGGGTGCCGTGGGCGTATTCCTCGGGGGCGGTGAACCGTTCAGCGTCGCTAAGGATGCCGTCTCGGTCGACGTCAAAGCCGTCGTTGTCACCGTCGAGGGTCAAATCGCTGGCGTTGAGGGGGTCAAAGGACGGGCAGGCGTATCGTAGCGCCACGGGGTCAAAACCTCCCAGGCGATGGCACATGTAGGCTTCGTATCCGTCGGGCATGCCGTCGCCGTCGGTATCGGAGACACGCGGGTCGAGGTAAATTCGGTCGCTGTTCTCGTCCAGTTGGCCGGTGAGACCGCGGGGGAACCCCGGTGCTGTGCAATTGGCAGGGTAGGGCCAGCAGAATTCTTCCGTGGCGTTCAAGCCGTCTCGGTCACGGTCCGTCGATGCGTCCGAGGCGTTGTTTTTGTCAAGCCCTTGAAGCACGACTTCACGACCGTCAACGGCCGTCCAGTTCATCCATTCCTCGAACAACGTCTCGTGAACATCAGGGATCAGATCGCCGTCCGTGTCCGTGTTGGGCGGGGGCGTTCCGTCGGTTTGATCGGGGTGCACGTTGGCAACGTTGGACACCGCTGGGAATTGTGACATGAAGAGAAGACTTGCGATGACGGCAAGCGTGGTCAGGATGGTCGTTTGACTTCTCCGCATGGTCTCACCGTGGGCAAAGCGTTCGCCTCGCTCTTATTTTCACTCCGCAAAGATTGCTTATGAGGGTGATGGAACGTTGTTCATACAAATCATCGTTGCATCCGTTGATTAACAGCCAAAACACCGTCCATCAATGGCCGTCGGCCCGGTGGCTTCAAGTCCTTCCCGCGACCGAAGTGAGATGTTCGCATGACGATGACCATAACACACTTGGGGACAGGCAGTCGAGGCAACTCGACCTTGCTTGAAACACCCAACGCCAAGGTGCTCATCGACCAGGGGTTCAGCGGCACCCAGTTAGCGAAACGACTGGCTCGACTGCAACTCTCCCCCGAAGACATCGACTGCGTCTTCATCACCCATCATCATGGCGACCACGGAGGGGGTGCGAAAGTCGTACAAACAAAGTGGAACATCCCCGTCTTGGCCAATGAACGGACCGCTCTTGAGTTGGATCTCGTTCCCGAATTGACGACCTTTTTTGAGGCGCTGGATTTGGTCCGTGTCGGCGATGATTTGGCCGTCTTGCCCGTCCCTGTCCCCCACGACGGCTCGGACAACGTCGCCTTTGTGGCCAGTCACGGCGGCGAACGGGCAGCGATCATCACCGACTTGGGCTCGTGGACCGATGAGTTGGTGGCGCACGTGCGTGGCTGCGAACACATCTCCATCGAAGCCAATTATGACCACAACAAACTGATGTACGGACCGTATCCGTATTCACTCAAAGACCGAATCTCCGGCCGTGGAGGCCACCTTTCCAACGAACAAACCGGCCGGTTTTTGGCCGAGGTGTGCACGGAAACCACGCGGAGCATCACGCTGACCCACCTCAGCGAAAAAAACAACGCCCCCCATTTGGCTGAATCAACCGTCCTGTACTACATCGATGAAGTGTTCACTGGCGACCTTCGAATTTCAGCGCAGAACGGGCCGGATTTTTCCCACTACGTTGGAGCTGAAACCGCTGCCTCACCCGAAAAGAGCCCGCTCAACTGACGGCTTTTCTGCACTTTGAGGTCAATGGCTAAATGATACGGGGTTGTGTCAACCTTGTGGACCGAGTCGCCGTTCAGGTTGCGCCTCATCGTCGCTGCAGCGATGAGCGAGCTGTGAGCGAAGTGTTGGGTGTCGTGATGCTGCTGGCCATGGTCATCACCATCATGGGCGGTGTTTGGGTCTTTCTCAACCCGTACTTGAGCGATTTTGAAGACAACACCAACTGGAATTCAGCCACCGGTTTGGCTGANCGAATTGAAGACCGACTCGAGGTCGCTGGNAACGCCCCAGAAGGCACGGGGTTCCGAAACACGCTCGCCATACAGTCAACGACGATTCAGTCGGTGCAAAACGTTGAGCACTGGACCATCAGCGCCGACCTCACGGACGGGGACCGGGTTGACGTTCGCCACGTGAACGAAACCGTCGTCGGGGTTCTCTCGGCCAACGAGACCGTACGCAGCATCACGATTGAATCGCCTGCTGGAACCTTCCACAGCGAGGTTCCCGTGAGCCACTTGGAGGTGTTCATCACCCACAACGTGAGTTCACCTCACTGGATGATCATCACGGTCCACGGCGCCGACGACGAACCGCTTCATCGTCAGGTCATGTGGACGCTGTCCGGCCTGCAAATCACCACGTCATTGGGTCAAGGCGACCACCAAATCGTTTTGATGAACAANGCCCGAGCGGAGCGCTTCCCCAACGAACCGTGGAGCGTGAGCGCCATGCCACTGGTGGAATTCGACCGCATGGCCAACGATGAGTTGCGCTTGTCCATCCTGTTGACGGACATTGTGGCCAACGGGAGCATCGGTTCCGGTTCCAACGTGGGCATGCAATTTGTATCTCAGGGGCCGATGACGTTGTTCACCGGNCAGGCCTACAACGTCAATTTCAACGTCCACAACGCGCTCCATGACGTCATCACACCGCAATACAACAACAACTGGTTGGCTGATTACACCGTTCAGCGTTCGTCTGGAACCCTCGACACGTACATCGGATTTGCCCCCTACGAGCGGGCCAGCGGCGCTGACGGATTGAGCGTCTCGTCGCAAAACCTTCCGCTTTTCTTTGAGGTTGATGTCCAACGGGTGGAGGTGGGTCGTTGAGAGGAGCGCTTCGTCGGGACGAAGCGGGCGTCTCCGCTGCGGTCGCCACCGTCCTGTTGTTTGGTGGTGTGCTGTCCATCATTGGCCTGATGATGATCTCGATGATGCCGGTGATTGAGGAGATGGAAGGATCGGTCGAACGCCACGACATGTCGTCCCAAATGACCCTCCTCGCTCATGAAACCTCGGCCCTCTCTGAACGAGGNATGCCCGGCGATTCGGCCCAAGCCACCCTGATTCCCGTGGACGGTGAATTAACCTGGGACAGTTTGCGAGGAGGAATGTGGTACTCTGCCACGTGGGTGGAGGACATGAGCCTGCGAGCGCGAGGCGCCCTCGACTTTGATGACCAACTTGAGATTCGACATCCGGAGAGCTTCGTGGAATCCGTTTGCATCACCGACCTCCGACTTGGCCCCGACCGACCGTACCACTACACGCTCGAAGCTGCGGTTGAAAGCGTCAGCCTCACCGTCACGCCCGGTCTGGCCATGCCACTCGGACCGATTGACATTCAACTGACCGAAGGCGGCGCNGAGGTCCTGTCCACTTCGCTTCGCGTGGACGAGATGANCACGCTCGACTTGACCAACCGCGAGACGTCCACCCTCTCGTCCACGCACGAACTGACCGTTCTGGCCCACATGGGTGACCACGGAGTGACCTACCTCCTGCCCAACGCCCCTGAGCCCTCGGACAAACGCGGCCACGCCTGGTCCATTCCGCTGACGGCAGGGGACCACACCCTCCACTTGCTCAGCGAGGTGGCCAACCAAATCCACATCACCGTCGAAGGCAACACGACCATTCACTACGCAACACCGACCGGCTTGGCTCGAACCGGTGTCCACCTGACACACGCCATCACCTTGGACGTCGACGCCGTCGTTCACATCACCACCAGCGCTCCCAGCCGNATGCTGCTGAAGGCCACTGGAACAAGCGAAGGCGGCATCACTGCGTGGCCTTCCACCAACGGCGCCTATCTCGGACACGCCTTCCTCCCGCCTCACCTCAACGGCACCCTCCGACTGACCAACCCGGGCGACACCGTGGTGACCCTGACCTGGCGGGGCGGTGGCGTTTCGGTCGCTGCAGGGGGTGTCGAGCACGTCGATTGGCCACCGGCTTACGGCGACGGAGCGGCAACCATCGACGGCGACGGCGACGTTTTTCTGTCGTGGGCCGCCGTGGAAACGCTGACCACCACCGACAACGTTTCCGGCATGACGTACCTCCCGGCCGACGANACGGGCGGGCTCTCCGGGGGTGTCTTTTCGTACGCCAACCTCGACAACACCACCAGCGAATCGCTGGTGGTCCGACTGGCNGGGTACCAGTCAACCTGGAACATGACGGGTGCAACATCGGCTTCCGNTGTGTTCCTCGAAACCACCAACCACGCGACCGTGGTGTTNGGCGAAGGCAACACCAGTCTCGAGGTGGAGACCGGGCATCCGCTCCGAGTGTTGCGTTTGTCGGGCGATGCTGGTCTCTTGCACCTTCCTCACGACGGCGTTGACCGATGCACCCGGGTTGGAACCCAAGCCAGCGGATGGATCACCACCGACCTGCCTTGGGAACGCATGGGTGGACGAGGTGAAATCGACACCAAGGAGGCTTGGGTGGACGGTCGNCACCCTGCCAGCATGAGCATTGAAGTTCTTGGAAGCGACGGCGTCTCAAGCCACGCCTCCATCGGCCATGTTTGGGCCTTCCACCTCTCGCGCTTGGCCTACCAGTTTTCCTCGTCCATCGACGGCATGGAAGTGGCGTTCAGCGGCGGTGCGGTTGTCACCAACCATCCCGAATTCAAACCCTACGTTGTTGTGCCGCCCTCCGACCGTGGCGGACCCGGCCCACGCTTTGCAGCCACCGTTCCATCGCTCCATCCAACCGCCTCGAGCGAAACGGGAGCGGGCGAAATGGAACTCGACATCGAGATGGTTCATCGGACCTCCCTCGCCTCCACGCCCGCTTACGAAGTGCGGCGTGGATGGTCCGAACCGTACGGAACCGCCATCGCCAACGATGCGGGCATCGGGCTGGAATCGAGCGAAGATTGGACGGTTTACCCGGGACGCCTCGACCTGCTCACCGATTACGTCGGTTGGGTGCCTGACCCGAGTTACGGNACGTCCGAAGCGGTGTGGCACACCAACGGTGAAGTCATTGAGTTCACTCTTCAACTCGCTTCGCTGGACGTGACGACAAGGGAGGTGATGATCTGAAACAGCAACGATTGGTTCATGACACACGAGCAGCAGCCACCGAACTTGGCTACATTTTCACGTTCCTTCTCGGCGTGCTGCTGATGAGCATGTTCAGCGTGTGGGCGTGGGACATCGAAACCAACACCCGGTTGCGATGGAACGAAGAAGCCATTCAAGCCAACNTGGACGACATCGCAGCAGCGGTTGAACGGGCCGACGAAGCGAGTCGCCTTGGAGGCAACGTGTCCTACGCCGAAGAAATTGCCTGGCGACCCACCGAGGCCGATGAATCGCTGTTTTGGCTTGAACTCCACGAAACGGAACTGGTGCTCATCGATGAAGGNGGACCGCTTGACACGGTGGTGGCCCTGTCAGGAACCGGCGCAGGAACTCACGAAGGTCGGGTGCCGCTGGCTGGGGTGGAACGCTTGTGGGTGGTCCACGACAACGGAATGACCTTCCTCTCGCTCGATCGACCGCAGGCCGTTCAGTGATCACCGACTCATCACAGCACGGTGAACCATCGTTTGCACTTCTCGCATGCGGCTCTTGGCCCCCAATTCCCTGAACACGGTGAGCGCACGCTGAAGGTATTCCATTCGACCCTGGCGGTCCGGCGCAACACCCCCCAAGCGGGTCAAGAGCTCGCCGATTTGCATGCGCAGGTCGTTCGCCTCCGCCAGCACCAAGGCTTGACTGTAGTGCTCAACCGCCTCTTCGGTTCGACCNGCATCGTGGAGAACCTCACCCAACAGCATCGTGATTTCAACCAAGGATTGGACGTCACCGGCTTCGGTCATGGCNGAGAGAGCCTCGGAATAGTGGAACAGGGCCAATTCAGATTGCTCCACTTTGGAGTAATAACGACCGAGAACGGCTTGAGCGCGAGCGTGAAGCACNCCGTCACCCAGCGCCGACGTACGTTCGTGAGAGGCCATGGCGTGTTCGCGAGCACGATCGACCTCGCCCAATTCAATGNGCGAGCGAGCGAGCGTGATCTGGCTGTAGATGAGTTCGTCATCGTCCGAACTTTCCAGAATGGCCTCGACTTCTCCGTACGCCTCAAGTGCCTTGTTGCGTTCGTTTTTCCTTCGCAAGAGGTAGCCGATGTTGTTGTAGGTCCGAGCCGCCCATCGTGCATTCCCAAGGGAAATGTAATGCTTNAGTGCGGCCTTGTGCCGGTTCAAGGATAGCTCACTGTTGCCTTGCTTTCGACTCACATCAGCCAGGGAGGACAAAATCTCGGCCTGCACCAGTTCACCAGCGGTGGATTGGGCTCGCTCAAGGGTGTCGTTGAGAACGGTCTCCGCCTCGTTTAAGCGACCGAGCAGGGCAAGAATATCGCCTTGAAGTTGCGCCATACGAATCACCACGCTTGAAGTCAAATCATCGGTCTCAATCTGTTCAATGAGCCCCAACAGTTCCATGTAACCCTGCGAAACGAGTTGCCGGCCGTCCTTCACCACGATTTCTGAGGCCGCTTCAAACTGACTGGATTTGATGGCGTGGTAGATGAGTTCAATTTGGACTTCGTAGGATGAGGTTTGCTTCTGGTACCACTCGGCGCACTTGCCGTGGAATTCTTCTCGAAGAGCGGTTGACAGGCTGCGCAACAAAAATTCTCGAATCAAATCGTGCACGTCGTAGGTGTCGGCATCGGCTTGCCTGGCAAGACCCGACTCCACCAATGCGTCCAGTTCATCGGTGTTGAGGCCTTGCTGGGCCAACGCCTCGAGTTCAATCGGTTCCCTGAACACCGAGAGGGCGGACAACACGCGCTTCTGTTCGGCGCTCAATTTTGAGAAGATCTCAACGGTCACGTAATTTTCCAGCGTCTCGTGAAAGGCTCCTGCAGAAGCACCTCGGTTGATGAGTTCCAACACGAGGGGGTGGCCNCGAGACAAGCCGTGGATGTGCAACCACTGTTCNTCNTCAAGCGAGTCGAAACTCGTGAGAAGNTTACGTCCTGAGTCAGGGTCNAGCCCGTCCAGAGGAAGAACGAGGCTGGCAATCCTNCCTTCGGCGTCCTTGGTGGGCACCACGGGTTTGAANGANCGCGAGAAGATCACCAAACCAATCTTCTCTTCGCTTCCAAGCAGGGCGAGCGACATCGCCTGAAACGTCTGATGGAGCACCATGTCCGACACCTTGTGAAAGTCGTCGATGACCAGCAACGACGGCGTTCCCTCCAAGGCTTCGACCAGCAGTCGTGCTGCATCGGCCGGCTGTGGGACCGGCGTCGCTGCGAGGTAGGTCGAGAAATCGGCGTTGCCCATGCTGGACAACCAGTCGGCGACGGATTCGAAAAATGAACGAGAGCCTTCCCAATCTTGGCAGCGATGGTAGAGGAGATTCCGTCGATGCATGAACCGCTCAATCAGTTTCGAGGCCATCGTGGTCTTTCCGATACCCGCAATGCCGGGGACGAGAAGGGTGGTGGCACGCGCTTCCAGGAGGTTCACCATGTTGTCCAACTCGGTGGTTCGACCGTAGAAGTGGCGGAGACGCGGAAGGTCAGCCAAGGACGTGACAAGTTGCTTTTCGACGTGCTTCGAGAGGTCGCGCTCCACCAAGTCTGCCGAGAGGTTTCGCACGTCCAAGCAGTTGTGTTCGTCGATGTACCGAATGATGTCCACGGGTCGCATCTCAAACGGCAACACACCCTTCGCCCCGCCGAGCGTGGTCGAAACGGCCGGTTGGTCGTCCAACACGATACGAACGGGCCAATCCGAAAGACGGTCCCACGTCTCGCTGGCGAGCGTGATGCCGCTGTCCGTCAAGAAGTAGGCCTTGCGTTTTCGAGAAACACCCTTGACGTGGGCTTGCCGTTCAACCAAGATGCTCTGATCTTTCAGACCTGCAATGGCTCGGGGNACGTTGGAACGAGCGATGGCCACGGCGTTGGCAATGCCCATTTGCGANAGGGCAAAGGGCACCTCAATGCTGTCCTTGAAGTCGGAATAATCCAACAGGTGGAGCAGGATGCGNTCCTGCACGCCGGGTTTCGCCTGTGCGGCCATACCTCAACCCCCGAAAACCGCTCATTGCGGTGGTTGCTGGTAGTTGGGGTCTGGCACCCACTGATTGGATGCTTGGTCCCAGAGCCAGCCNGGGTGTTGCGATGCAGCGGGTGCGGCCGCTTCCTGAGCGACCGGAGCGGCCTGCTGCACGGAGGCAGCGGCTTGCTGCTCGGGAATCGCAGGCGTTTGCTTTGCCTTTGCCCAGGCGTACGGGTCTTCCTCGGGTCCTGAGTCGTCGCCCGTGAGGTCCTCCTCGTCATCGATTTCCTCGAATTCAATGAAGAAGAACGCAGCNGCGCCCAGCAGGACGAGCACGGCCAAAACGATGAGGATGATACCGACCATGCCTGAACCACCGTCGTCACCGCTTGAGACGGTCACGGAGAATTCGGCGTTGTCGTTCTGTCCGGCGAACTTGAAAATTTGACCGTCCATCTCAAAGATCACGTCGGAGGAGCCCTCAACACCGCTCAATTGACCGGCCGTGAGTTGCATGCTCCACGAGCCGTCCGAAAGCACCCGTGTTGAATTCAACTTGGCGTTGCCGTCGGCGAAGCGAGCGATGACGAGGCTACCGGGCAGGCCCTCGCCTTGGAATTCGGCGGGGTCGTCAACCGTGATGTCGCCGACGTCGGCACGTTCCACAGTAAACGCAACCGCTCGAACGAGGAAGTTCACTTTCAACGAGTAGGCCTTCGATTCCTGATCGTCCTGGGCGTACACCACAACACCGTTCAGGGACCACTCGGGAATGTTGTTGGTGGTTTGGGCCATGTAGGACATNGGGTCGTAGGTCAGGACACCCAGCGGCGTGATGGTGATGAAGTCGTCGTAGAAGTCGTCCTCGACGGTTGTGTCGTCATCGTACACGTAGAACTCGAGGTCGTCACCNGGGGAGCCGGTGCCGTCAGGGTCTTCGAAGAACTCGGCAAGGTCAAACGAAACGCCACCGCCGCAACGGTCGAACGAATTGGAGTTCTTGTCGCAGAAGATCGTCCACGTTCCAACCCAGCCCGTTTCGTTGAACACCGGGTCGATGTTTTCAGCATCAAGCGGGTTGTTAATGGTCATGCGCCAAACCACGTCTTCGGAGTAGTCGTCGCCGTCGTAGGCACGGACCGTCACCGAGTACACGCTGTCGTGGAGCAGTTTCGAAGTGTCCCAATTGGCCACCCAAGATCCGTCTTGCGCAAAGGTCGTGACGGGAAGCGGTCCGTCATTGAGGACGATGCCGTTGGCCAGGTCCGTGATGTCAATCTCAACACGAGTGACGAAGCCACCGATGTCTCGGGCGACACCGATAATCTTGGTCTCGGTTGATGCGCGAACTGTATCNCCGTCAATGCCACCGGAGGATTGGTCTTCCGCACCGATCCATGAAAGTTGGAGGTTGGGCGGGATGTTGTCGTTGTTGATGTTGATGGTGCGAACCTCGGCCACACATCCGTCTTCCTGAACGACCTCACCGATGCAGAAATCGCTGTCAGCGGCCCACACCTTGGCCGTGTACTGGCCGGATGGCAACTCAGCCACGTTCCATTCATACGACCAGCTGGTCGAACCTTGGATGAAGAATTGCTGTGCGAATCCATCNGGGCCAGAGATGGCGAACCAAATCTGCTTGACATCGCTGCCGTACGTTCCCTGGTAGGGGTCCGAAGCCGTGCCTTGGAAGAGAACGCGGCCCGTGCGGTGTTCGCTGCCCTCCGTGGGGACGTCGACCAGCAGGGTTGGCGCCACCAGGTTGAGCTTGTACTGTCGGACCACGACGGGAGAGTANTCCAGTCCGTCGTANGAACGAATACGGAACGTGATNTCGCCTTCACCCTCGGGGTGGGCAGCGCCGTCCCATTCGTANACCCAATTCTTGAACGGGTGGGTTTCCACGGTGATGTCGCCGTCCGAGCCGGAGGTGTCGGAAGCGTAGAACCAGTCCGAGGATCCGGGAGGTTGAATCTCGACACGCTTGATCAAACCGAATTGAGCCTGGTTGGCGGTGTTGTCGTTGGCATAGGGCCACTTGGCACCGTCCCATGCCTGACCGCTGATTCGCACCGTGCTGGCGAACGAATAGCCGTCGGGTTCGCTCACGCTGACGCTCGGGCGCAGGTTCTCGAGGTTGATGATGTCGTCAATCGGGCCAGAGAGCACGTAGGAGAAGTCATCACGGCCGCTGCCGAACTTGAAGGCTTCAACGGAATAGAACGGACGCTCTCGACCGTTGAGGCAGTCCGAATCGTCGCGGTCCACGTACGTGTCGCCATCGTTGTCAATGCCGTCAGCGCACGAGTCCTCGTCCACGACGACGGGCTGGCCCGTGCCGTCGTTGGACCCTGGAATAGCGGCGTTCTTATCACCGACCACATGGTTCCAATTTCGGTCAAGGAGGAAATCCGATGGCAGCGACACCTCAGGGGTGAACCCAAAGGCGTCGGTTGTGAGTTCGTAGAGCGGAAGGCCGGTTGAATCCTTGATGATGACCGTAGCCCCCTCAACGTTGGAGTTCTTGGCCTTGACTTGATAGCGGACGAGTTCGCCCTCTCGAACCTGCGAGCCCCACGCCGTGTTTTGGTTCTGCACGTGGATCATCGACGAGTCGAAGTTCTGCAGGTCAGCAAACGAAAACACCGTGGCGTTGTTGACAAGTTCGAGCGCCAGCGGCATGCCGGCGGGCGGCAGCGCCACCGTTCCCGGAAGTTTCAGGCACTCATCCTGAACAAACGGACACTCCGCACCCAGCCAACGAATGCTGACGGGGTAGAGTTCGCCGTTGCCCGGAGAAGGAATCTGTTCGGATTGCACGGTGACACGAGATTCAGTGACGTTGTACACTTGGGAGACACCCGTCCAGGTGTTCCCGGAGAAGTAGGCAATAGAACCGTATTTGTTGCCGTAGTTGTCATCGTGAACGCTCACGTTTCCGGCGAATCCACCCTGAGAGTCAGCGATGTTTCGCTGCACGTTGATCAGCGAGCCCTTGGCGCGAATAATGTCGCCGGTGTTGCCCGTGATGGTGTTGTCCAAGATGGNAGCAGAGGAGCGGAACACGTGGATGGCAGGGCATGCGAAGTCGCCGCCGTACATCTGCGAATTGCAGGTACCCGAATTGTTGGAAATCGCGTTGTTGGCGAGGTAAAGACGAGCGGCCGTGGGCGCAGGTACCTGCCAGCCCTGGTCCTGATAGTGGTACTCACCAATGAGAACGGGTTCCTTCGCCGTGTCTTGGATGGTGTTGTTCTCGGCCACCACATCGGAGGTGCCGTAAATCCACAAGCCGTTCCAGCCGCCGATGGGACCGATGGTGTTGCGGTGAAGTTCGACCACCGAGCTGCGGATGCCGACACCTGAACCCTCGCTGGCGCCCGAAATGGTGTTGCCCTCGGCGTAGACCTTGGCACCGTCGTAGGCCGTCAGTCCGGCCCCTTCTTCGGTCGTGATGTCGTTGTTGGTGACTTCGAGCGTGTGCTCAATGTTTCCTGTGGTCTTGAGGGAGTTGGTGTCGATGGCGTTGCACTTGACATCCACTTGCGAATTGGTGAACGAACCGGAACTTGATTTCATCAGAATGCCGTAACTGTTGTCCTTGATGTCGAGGTTGTCCATGTCGATGTAGGAGTTCTCGATGTAGAGAACGGCCCGGCCACCGCCTTGTTGCCCGCAGTCAGCATCGTTTCCAGTGAACTCAGAATTCTTGATGCGGAACGTGGACAAAATACCAGCGCCGGCGTCGTAGGCACGGACGGCTGCTGCATCGTAGCCTTGGCCGTCAACGCCGAGTGAAAAGGTCGAATCCTCAAGCAACGGTGCAGCATAATCAACGGCAATGACGTTGGAGGTGTTGATGTCGGTGAACGTCAATCCTCGAGCGGTGGTTGAGGAACCGTCGAACACCAGCGCACCGTACTGGACGGATTGAAGAGAAGCGACGTAGATGGGGTAGCCGTAAGCGTTCTCAAAGTGAGCGTAGTTGATGGAGGTGATGGACTGGTCGATCGTGTCTCGGATGATCAGCGCAGACCCACAGGCCGTGTCAGGGTTGTTGAGCACGTTGCTCTGCGTGTTGAGGCAACGGCCGGTCTTGGTGTAGTCGGTTGGTGTCGACCAGATGAATCGAGCCTGGGACGAAGCCGAACCTTGGCTTGCACCGCAGTTCGAATCGCCGATGCAAATGGCCCCCTGCACGTCGATGAATTTCCCGTGGGGGATGTTGATGGTGGTGCCAGCGTTGATGATGAGCTTTGACCCTTCAGCGACGGTCACGTCGTCTTGGAGGTTCATGGTGCCCGACCAAGTCTCGGTTCCGGTGACGGTCCCCTGCGTGGTTTCGTTCACGGCCATGGCCGAGGGTACGCTGACCATGGCCAGCAGGAGCGACGTCATGTAAAGCAGGACGAGCGATACGGATTTTGTTTGATTTTTTCGAGACATCGGTGATTCACCTATCGTGTCCATGGACGCCACGAATATAATACTGCGCCTCATTTGCCGATTTAGATGTATCAATATGGCTTCAAAGTATCAATAAATTCCCCGGAATCAGGAAGAAAACAACCGAATAATGTCTACAAACGTGCATAAATCAGGAAGAATCAGGCCCGATTGTTCACGCAATGTCGAGGAAAAACAGGCTCAGCACGCCGATATGGCCCGTGCTTCCGCCAGCCAGAGNGAGGCGTCCAAAAGACCGTAGCCTCCCCGTGGGTCATGGTCGTCTCCACCGTTGGCCAACGAATCGGCAAGGGCTCGCTTCACTTCGACCAAACAGGAAGAATTGCCGTTTGGCTGTGCCTTGAGGTGGGGTTGGTCCTCCAAGATCAGCGCTAACGCCCCCGTCACGAACACCGTGGCGTCCGACGACCCGCTGCTGGAATACCACTGGTTGTCCTCCCCGGTGCTGATGATGCGCACACCAGGAGCCACCACTTCGGGCTTCATGTGCGGATGGTCTCGGACCACCCCGTTCCGGTCCGTCAACGCTCCCGTCGAGGAATTGCTCCAGACGGCGCCATCTCGTGTGGTGGCTCCAACGGAAATGGCCAACGAGACACTGCCTGGCGACGCTACNTCACCATCATCGTCAAGCCCGTCGTTTCCCGCAGCCGCCACGACGTAAATTCCGGCGTCGGTTGCTTGCCGGGTGGCCGAAGACGACCCGCCTTCGAGCCCGGCTTCCTCTTCGGTCCCGCCCAAGGAAAGCGAAATGATGTCGGCTTGGAATTCAAACTGACACCAGCGGATGGCGTCCGCTACATCGGCATCNAGACCGGTGTTTTCACCCTCGCCGTTGTCGCCAAGCGCCGCCACCATGGCAAAGGAAACGTTGGGTGCCGCCCCCCGTTGGTTGGAATCGTTGGACAGCAACAACCCCGACATCAGCGTTCCGTGAGCCACGGCACCGTAATCCACGGGCAGGCGAGAGGTGCCAATCAGATCCTTGAAGGTGATTTGACTGGATGCAAACGCATCGTGTCCCGCATCCACTCCGGTGTCAACCATGCAGACCCGCACCCCTTCGCCGGACAACCCATCGGCTTGGACGGCTCGTAGGTCCGTCTCTTCGAAGGCCCATTCGGACGTCGGAGGAGGAAGGTCGACGACCAGCCATTGGTTTTGCCACATCAGCACGGTGGCCGAGATCAGCAAGGCCACCACCACCACGCCGGAGATCGAGAATCGACGGCGCGTGTGGCGAACGACCGGTTCAACGGTGAGCGGGGCCCAACCCATCGTTTCGGATCGCCACTGGTCCTGAAACCCAATCACCGTGGGGTCCACCGCTGAAACGATACGTCGGTCCGTTGGTTCCGGAAGGTATTCGACGTCGCGTAGACCTTCCATGGCTTACGCTACCCCGTTCATGTCCTCATCAACCCTTGTTTGAAAAATCAACAAAAAGTGAACATCAGAACTTGGCACCGCCACGACTGCGAGCCGTACGAACACCGCCGTAGACCACGAGGATGGCGAGCAGAGCGATGAGCAGGGTCATCCACACGGATTCGCCGTCCGCCGTCGTCTCGATGTTGTATTCAATGCTGAAATCACCGGCATCCGGCTTCGACTCGACGCTTTCTGCTTCGGCGCCAGCCACCTCAACTCGGTAGTCGAAGCGCTGGTTGCCTTGGCTGAAGCTCAACCCGTCAAACACCGCCATGCCTTCACCGCCGGCGGGGACCGCGATGGACTGCGACATCTCATCGCCGCCGGGTGGGGTGAGGTAGACGATGACGGACGGAGCGTCCAACAGGCCGGCGTTGACCACGGGAATTCGCACGGCTCCGGTNCGTTCAGCGATCTGGTCCGATTCGGTGGCAATGCGGCCTTCATCGATGGTGAGAACGATGGCGGCCTTCTTGATGGTGACCTTCACTTCTTGACCGTCGACACTCTCGTCTTGACTGTTGATGTAAACCGTGAGGTCGAAGTCAGCGTCGTCTTCTGAATAACTGGCAGGAGCAAAGACGGTGAACTGCTGCGTTCGCGTTTCGTCCTTGTTCAGCGTCAACGTCGACATCATCGGGGTCACCGACCAGTCCGCCGGGACACCGCTCTCGTACAATTCGATGGTGAACGTGTCCTGTCCGTTTCCGTTGTTGGTCAACGCAAAGGAGAACTGACGCTCAACGAGGGCGGACATGCCAACTTCTTCGGTGTTCTCCGAGACGGTGAACCCAAAGGTCTGTGGCACGATGACCTTCACCGAGGCTTGGGAGGATTCGCCCAAGTCAGTTTCGAGTCGGAGGGTCATGCGATGACCGTTCTGCAGGTGCCAAGCGTCCTCAACGGGCGGCAGGGTGAGTTGTACCCTCACCGACGTGTTGAGAACCGCATCGGTGTTGGCGTCCCCAATGCCGAGAGCCACGTTGATGGTGTCTTCGTAGGCTCCGCTGGAAGCGTTCCAGAATTGAACCGTCCAAAGGTCGGAATCTTGTGCCAGCCCCATNTCGCCTTCCACCGAGAAGACATCTTGTATCTCAGTGCCGTTGTAAACAACATCGTAGTCAAAGACGATGGTGGAATACGCCGATTCGTTGGTGGGAGACACCTCTGCCTNGAGTTCGGTGTCCAGTGGATTGAGCACCGTGGCGTTCACCAGCGTGGTTTGGTTGAACGTGATGTCCAGTGCAGAGTTGACCCT
The DNA here is from genome assembly GCA_002725275.1 of Methanobacteriota archaeon. The sequence continues at coordinate 12,757 of PBOE01000004.1, read as the reverse complement.
GCGGTTGAACTGCAGCGTAGCGGCGATGGTTGAGTCGGCCGTGACCGTGGTGGTTTGACCGCCGTAGTACTCCATCTCGAGGGCCGTCTCGTGCTGGACGGTCATGAATTCACCGTCAAAGGACACGCTTCCCTCAGGGAACAGGCTTCGGAGTTCACCGGAAGCAGGGACGTCCACCATCCACGATTGACCGTCAAAGGAAACTTCCAGCTCGACCGTACCTTGAATCATGTCGGCAGCAGGGTCGCTGGAACCGGCGTGGTGCACGTTCTGGTCGATGTCGGACCAAGAGGTTGCCAAATCCACGTAGCCGCCGAGGGCCATGATCATGCTGATGTTGCCGCCGTTGGCCACGGTTGCATCGAGCAAGCCGATGGAGACACCGCCTCCGTTGGGTCCCGGGTTGCTTTGGGAAATCACGACGACCCAATCACCGGGCTGGACGTCGGCTGACCACTCAAGGGTGGTGCCGTTCATGGTTCCGCTCACGTGAACCGGGTCGCGCTCGACGCCCGCAACGGGGTAGAGCACGATGGTGGCGTCCACCAGTCGGTCGGCGTCGAGTTGGTCGGTGATGGTTCCTTCAACCTCAACCAGACCGGCCGTGACCTCAATGTCCGTTGAATCGGGGCTGTCATGAACCGTGTAGCCTTCCTGATCTTCGGTGGCGTAGTACACCGTTTCGAAACCTTCCTTTTCGACAGAGACGTTGTAGACGTCGCGAATNGGAACGAAGACACGCCAGACGCCATCTTCGTCGGTGGTGACGGTGGTGGAAACCTCCGAGTTGTTGTTACCCACCACGGTGACGGTCATGTCGGGCAAGCCTTCACCCAAACTTGGCGCACTGTTGTTGTCGAGGTCCCAGAAGACCTTNCCGCCGATCTCNACTTCAAGGGTGGCGTANACGGGGTCGAGAACGAGTGAGTTGTTCTCGTCCGCAGCNTCCGTGCTGAAGGGAGCATCGCTCGTGTCCATGAACCACGACTTGGTACCGATGGTCCGGTTGAAGTAGAAACTCCACGTGCCGGGCATCAAGAGTTCTGATGCGTTTCCATCGGCGTCGGTTCGCTCAAAGGTGATGTTGCCGAAGCCATCGTGGCTTACGGCCGTCACCGTCATGTCGCTGAGCGAAGCTTCGGTGACCGCCTCCAAGAGTTGCATCGNCACACGAACGCTCACTTGGGTGGTCAACTCGAGGTCCTTTCGCTCGGAACCCGCCTCAACAGAAAGCGGTTGTCGGAGGGTCTCGGTGTGGTCCCCGTTGCTGAACGGTGCCACGATGATGAGCCATTCTCCAGCAGGGACGTAGGCGGCAAAGCTGCCGTTCTCGTCCGAGCCGATGTTGAACCANTGGTCGTCGGCTTCGTTGTACAACAAGAAGTCGTTGGCAATGCCTTCGTTGGTGCTGTTGTGCAGGGTTCCCGTGACCAAGTAGGTGTTCTTCAGAGCAACTTCGTACGGTTCATCGACTGCATCGAGGCCGATGCGGATGGCGTCAAAGAAGGTCTCACCGACCAAGTCGTAATCCGTGGCGTTCTCATCCGAGGCTGCCGTTTGATTGAACAACAAGTCGTAGCCGCCAGGCGTCAACGAGACGGAGATGATGCCTGGCTCGGTGTAGTCTTCTGCGGTGAAGTAAATCGGGTCGCGGTTTTCAGCGATCGGCTTCAGCGTGAAGTCCGGTGTGGCCACCGTGCCGTTCTCAAACGTGCCGTCTTCGGCAGCGTTCAGGAAGACGCGCATCTCAACCTCGACGGCTTCAGGGTTGGCAAACAACTCCATCGTGGAGAGGGTTTCCGTGTTGGAGCGATTGACGTCCAAGTCATCAACAGACGTGGCGTTCAATCGCTCATCGGTGAGGGAAATCGTCCAGATGCCGGAGGGAAGGTCGAAGGCAAAGTCGCCGAATTCGTTGGTGGTGGTGGTCCACATCAAGCCGGCGTCGTTGGTCGCCACCACTTCGGGTGCCTCCCAGAGCGGGAAGGAAGAGTCCCAGCGGGTGGTGTTGTCGTAGAGATGGACGATGCCGTTGACACTACCGGTCGGTTCAATGTACAAGGCGCCCAGATCGACGTCAACGCCCGTTTCAACGGGCACCAGCGCACCGTAGCCACGGCTGGTGACAACGCTCTCGGTCGTCATGTGGTAGGTGAAACCTGAGGGGACGCGCACCGAGAAATTACCCGTGAAGTTGGTGACAGCGGAGAACGCAAGGTTGTCGGAAACAAAGTTCAACGTCAGTCCGTCCGCTGCTTGCGTTGTTTGTATGCGGTTTTCTTCGGGTGTTTCTTGGTTCCACGTGTCCCANTCGTCCACGGTCACACCGGGGTAGTTGCGCATCGACCCGTTGATGTAAGCTGCTTGAGCGTAGGTCACGTCTCGAAGCACATCATCCGTGCCGGGTTCAAGGTCGATCTGGTCGAACAAGACAAACTCAGGGTTTACGTCATCGCGAATGTCCCAGACACCGAACAAGAGTTCGACGTAGATTTCGCCGTTCTCGTCGCTGGTCACGTTGATGGGGTCGAGGAGACCGAGTTCGTTCTCGAACGTGATNGTTCGGTCCGCCACGTCGAAGAGGGCTTCCTGCGTCTGGGGGTCGACCGGGGAAACCANCGTGAGCGTCACGTCCACGGTGTCGGGGACGTTGAGCTCCAGCGTGATGTTGGAGATGTCATCGTTCACGAAAGCTGATTCGTTGTAGTCGTACCAGCCGTCGTTGTCAACGTCGCCTCGGTAGTAGTAGTTGCCCGGTGGAATCGGCCCGTACGAGAAGTTACCTTCCTCGTCGGTCATGATCATCACGGCGGCGTCATCGCCGAGTTCCACATCAACAAACTCGATGGTTTGGTTGGGCATGGCGTCGCCGTGCATGTCCTTCAGCGTGTCCTTGAAAATGGCACCCGGCATGGTCATGGCCAAGTCGTAGGTGGGGTCAATTCCAATTTCAACCGGGTCGGGCAGCAGCACTTCCTTTCCGTTGTCCAACTGGGCAATCATGTTGTAGGTTCCAGGCAACAGACCGGTCTTGTAGAACGAACCGGGTTCAACCATGGGGCCCGAGAATGAACCAACACCGATGAAGAGGCCGGTTCCGTTGAACGTACCCGTTCCCTCGAACAGACCAGCGCCTTCGAGGGTCTCGCCTTGGCCCGCATCGGCATCACCGTAACTGCGAGTCAAGGTTGAGGTCCCCTCGGACGTGAAGGTGCCCATGGCGTCGACCGTGCCNTCGAGTCGATAGGTCGTGGTGGAAGCCTCCTCATCGACAATGCGACAGAAGGTCTCGTTCACCGGCATGATGGCGTTCGATTCGTTATCAGCTTCGCAGTTGACAACATCGCTGGGTTCAACCCACGATGCTTCGATGACACCGTTTCCGGACCANGTACCGTTGGCAAAGAACGAACGATCGTTGCCAATGTCTCGGGTGAAGGTTCCGATGAAGTTGCTGGCAAGGGCAATGCCTTCGCTGTCAAACGAACCGTCCTCAACGAGGGTGGCTTCACCCGTTCCCTGAAGGATACGGGATTCATCTGACGTGAAGGAACCGCTCGTGGTTTCAACGGTGTAGTTGTCGGTCATGGACCAGATGTTTCGAAGAATGAACGTGGTTTCAGAGATGGGGTCGCCGTTGAAGGCTTCATCGCCGGACCANACGACCGTNCCCGAAACACCGCTGCTCTCCACGGCGATGTCCACCGTGTNTTCCATGTCGGTGACTCGGTTGGCCTCGTCGGCCGTTACGTTCACCAGGGATTCGCCCAGCCACGTCATGTTGGCGACTTGACCGAGCACGGCCGTGATCTCGTTGATTTGACGGTCGTCGTTGGTCTCGGTGAGGATGTCACTGAGACCCTCGCCGTAGGAACCGTCTCGAATGTTGTCTCGGGCTGAAGAGGCGTCAAAGACACCGGCAAAGGCCGAAACGCGAATCTTTCCAGCAGGTGCCAGGAANCTGTAGCGTCCGTTCTCATCGGCATCAACGAACCCAATAGGAACCCAGTATGTATCTTCGTCGAGGTCTTCACCGGTCTCGCCCGANAAGGCGTCTCGCTCAATAAGCAAACGGACACCGGGCAGGCCCTGACCGTTGTCGCTCATGGTGACTTGACCGGTCATTTCAGCACCGGGGAAGTACTTCAGAATCTTCACGAGCGTGTTGGTCGATTGGATCTGGTCTTCCGGCACCTCGCTGTACCAGTTGGCAATAACGAAGTGGTTCATCATGGCCCCNGGGAGCGGTAGCGCGTTGGTCATGATGGTCCCTGGGGAACCGGACTGACCAAAGTGCTGCGACGGTTGAGGGTTGCTGGAACCTGCGTTGAGGCCGAGCGTTGAGGCCCCGTAGCCGACGTAGGTACGAGCGACCATGGTCTCAAAGAATGCAGGGTTGTGATCAACGCGAACGTCTTCAATTTGCAGCGGGTCGATTTCGGCACCTGCCTGCTGGTTGAGGAAGTCCTTTTGCATGGCTTCATCAACTTCCTCTCGGGTCATTTCGTCTTGGAAATCACCACGGACGGTTTCGTAGACCTCGTCCATGTACGTCCCAATGTCCTGACCGGAGAGAATGGTTGGTGCGCCGAAAATACCCATCGGTTGACCGCGATTGTAGTTTGCATCGGCCGTGTAGCGACCTGCTCGGGGGTAGAGGCGGTCGTCGATGGCGAAGTAGCGGATCTCATGGTCGCGNGAAATNGTCTCACCGGGTGCGCCTTCGTAGTCTTGGACCCGATAGAGGCCCTCGAGGTTGATGAGGTCGTTGTACAGGTCGTGAATCGTGGCGTCAGGGTTGGCATCGAACGCCGCCGTCAAGAGTTGCGTGGTTAAGGCCAAGCGAGCGTTCTTTCGGTGAATGGACGTCGAGACCGAGAGGTACTCATCCAGCAGATCATCGGTGTACCAATAGTCCCCGATGATGGTGTGGGTTCGACCGTTGACGGTCTCCTCGTTCGTTCGCACGTTGTTGTTGAACGTGATATCGGCTTGATCCATCGAACTCCATGCATCGCCAACACAGGAAGTTGACACGGCATCGGTGCAGGGAATCGGTGTTTGGTCCTTGTAAATCTTGTAGACCTTCTCGCCACCAAAAATACCGGCCGTGTGGAGGTAGCCCTCCGCCATCACGACGTCGCGGTTGGTCTTCACGACGTTGAACGAGCGGTCCTCAATGAACTGAATCATCTCTTCCCCAAAGTTCGTCTGCATCGTCTCGAAGTCGCTCCACTGGTCGTCGTCCAGGTACTTCTGAACCACGCCGGCAAAGGTGGGCGTGAACTGGTAGTCGGTCCCTTCGGTGGCGTACGTTCGGTCGCCTTCAGCCAGTTGCCAGATGAACATCGCCGTCAAGTCGTCTTGATTTCGGGCGAGCAGCATGTTACCCGTGGCTGGGATGCCGGACTGGAAGTTGTCAGAAACCGAGGGNTGCTCACCGGTGCTGAGGGCNTGGAAACCGTAGTCCCACCACGAGACGAAGGCTGGTTTTTCTGAATAGGCCATGCCTGTGTCCTGATTCGCAAGCCATTCGTACGCCGCGTTCCAACCGTTGTCGTTGAACGAAGACCCGAAACTCCCCAGGTAGCGTCGACCGTCGTAGGTGCTGCTGTCAAGGATGGAGAAGCCCAACCCGTCAAAACGCATGATATCGGGCATGATGTTGTAGATGCGCTCGTCAATCTCGGCTTCTTGGTTGGACGTACCGGGGATGGCGGAATCCAATCCGTACGTGGCCTGCTGACCGAAGATCATGATCATGACGAGGAACACGGCGGAGAACTGCGGGGTGCGCCAGACGGCCTTGCGTGCTCCGGAAATACGGTCCGCTGGCGTGCGGATGCCGAATTTCTTCCACGAACGTACCAAGCCGCTCCAGTCAGCCCACTGCCAGAACGCCACGATACCTGCGGCGCCGAGGATGGCCATGATGGGGGTGGCGTTGAACATGAAACGAGCTGCGTTCCAAGCCATGAACGTGGCCGCAAAGACCCAGACACCGAAGACCAAGGCCGTACCGTTGCGGTGGCGAAGACCGCGCCACAACAGACCGCCACCCATGATGAGGGCGAGCAGGAAGGTGATGGGGCCGAAGGAAGCGAAGAGCTGAGCCCGGTTGGGTGCGTTGGCTTCTGCGACCGTGCCGAAAATCTTGGTCTTGGTGAAGTAGCCGCTACCGGTGAACAACACGTCCCATGCATCTGAAATTTCGAGGGTCTTCAACACGTAAAGAACGGTGAAGAACACGGCTGCGACGGCGGCCAAGGTGCCCAAGACCAGCAACCAAGGCTTGTCTCGGAAGCCGGTGGTGACGAAGGCGATGGCAATGGTGAAGCCGAAGATGAACAAGAACGGTTGCAGACCGGTGGAATCGAAGACCAAGTTCAACTGTGGGTGAGCGTAGAACGGCAAGCTCATGAGGAAGATCGTGGTCAACATNACGAGGAACATGACGCTCAACGTGGTGGAATCGCGACGTCGGAACATGTTCAGGGCCACCTGCAACGCGTAGGCCANGAAGAGAATGGACGGACCCACGACGAACCCTTTCCAACCCAGCGAGACNATGCCAAAGGCAACACCGGCCAGCGCGGCGTTGGCCAAGGCGGCTTGTCGGTTGGCGGCTACGTCGTGGAACGCACGAACGAAGGAGAGCGGGTGGGGCGAGGTGGTCTTGGAAATCCGAGCGGAACCGGCGTACTTGACCGCACGAAGCCAATACATGAAACCGACCGAGATGAACAACATCACGAAGGCGTCGTGGTCAGCCAAAGCCCACGTGGAGTGGGTGACGTGGGCGGGCATGAAGGCGATGAGCCAAGCAGCAAGCACACCGGCGCCCTTGCCAAAGTGATCTTTGGCCATCGANGCGATGGGAAACACGGTCAAGGCACCGTAAACAGCGGGCAGGGCAAGCATGCTCCACCACACGGCGTCTTCGGGCGTGTTGAGGAACGGCTCAAGCAGCATGGCGCCAACGGCCATTGACCACGAGAACAGCGGCGGACGGGGGTTGATGCCTCCGATGGGGTAGAAGCGGTCAGCGTCCACGANAAGGTGGGCGTTGTTGGCGAGGATGTAGTCCACGACCCGCTTCATGTACCAGGGGTCAGAACCGCCCGTCATGTCCCAGTTGCCCGTTCCAAAGGCGTTCATGGAGGGCACGGCGTACCATTGAACTCGAATGGCCAAACCGATGAGGAAGGCAAGGCCAATCATCATGCTGGCGCCATGAGCGCGGAGGAAGAGGCGGGCCTGCGAGGGCTCGTGTTCGCCGCGGTTGGCCCAGCCACCGTAGCGTTCGTGGTTGCCAATGGAGTAGATGCCGACGGCGAGGAAGAACGTGATGGCGAGCCAAATCAANGCGNCCCANGTGCCGTCCAAGTCTTCGCTGTACCAAATACCAGCCTCAAACCAAGCGGCCACCTGATAGAGCGTCCACATGGAACCGACCAGCATGGCCCGGGTGTACCAGCGCTCGGCGACCATGCCGGCCACGATGAGCGCCACCACGCCGGTCAGGAAAGCACTCCAGTATCCGACGTACCCGTGGTAGCCGTTTTCCGTGGTGATGCCCAACTGGTCGACGACCGAGACGCTGTTGAAGTGCCACAGCGAGCCGGCAAAGGCCAAGATCCACACGCCAAACGCAACCACCAGTGGGAGCGAATTTCGATTGAAGCCGCTTGACTGACCGAGGAAGGAAAACCAGCCTTCGTTGCCACTGGGGTTCAGGGTGCCGCGAGCGAGCACACCGGCCATCAATCCCGCCGCGGTGAACATCGTCCAGTAGGCAAAGAAGACGTAAGCGGTNGCTTGGCGCTCAAGGTTCATGGTGGAAACCAGTTGCCCGCTTTCCATCGTGTAGGTCGTGGGAAGCGCTGCGTAAGCGTCCCCTGCGGCCGCCACGGCCAACCAGAAACCAACGGCGGAAAAGGTCATGGCGGTCACCCACTCGTGGCGACCTCGCATGTCGAAGTTCGAGCCGAAGACGACGATGATGGCGAACATCAGCGCCGCAACGGCGTCGACGTCGGCGAAAGCGTAGAGAACCTCTGCACCGATGAGTGCGAACGCCAGCACGCCGAGGGAAACGGTGGTGGACGACAAATCGGATTGTGAAGAGAGGATCAAGCGTGGCGCTAGGGCCACAAGGCTTGCAGCGACGACGACGAGCATCGGCATCATGTTGGTCAGCGTCAAGTCGTAGTCAATGCCCACGACTCGGGTGGTGGCAAGAGCGAGCAGCACGGCCAAGGGCGCGAGAAGCAACCCCAAGTTGGCACTNGGCTGAATCACCTTCGTATCCATTTGTTCATCCATTTCTATCCCTCATTTTAGGTCCAGCCTCAAGGCTGGCGTCGTTGGCCACTTCTGAACCCCTTTTAGGTATAACGGGTTGGCCCCAAATCCACTGACGCTCAGTCGCCTTTTTGTTGAGCTGGAAAACCGGCCAANACACACCGGTTTATTCCATGGCCCGATGACCGATATCACGGCGGTGATGACCCCCCTCGAGGGTGAGGTGCTGAAGCAGTTCATACGCTGCATCGTGGGCGGAAGTGAGGTCGTCGCTTTGTGCCGTGCACGAGAGGACACGCCCGCCAGAGGCGATGTATTGGCCCTCGTCGCCGAGGGCAACACCGGCAAAGTTCACCCATGCACGCCCATACGCTTCTCCAGCCAACACCTCAGACAGTCCGTCAATGGGTCGCCCTTTGATGGGTGATGCAGGGTAGCCTTCAGAGGCCAGCACGACCGTCAGCGCAACGCTGTCGTGAACCTCAAGTGGAACTTCATGAAGTCGGTCGGTGGCGGCGCCGTGAAGCAGTTCGTACATGTCCGTGGCGACCAGCGGGAGGGTGACTTGGCACTCGGGGTCGCCAAAACGCACGTTGAATTCAACGACGTAAGGGTCGCCATGTTCATCGATCATCAACCCGATGAACAACACCCCACGATACGGGTCGGGCTGCGAACACAAATGCGCATGCATCGGCTCGACGATGCGCTCAACGACTTTGGCGTACACNTCGGATGAAACGACCGGCGCCGGGCAATAGGCACCCATACCCCCGGTGTTGGGCCCCATATCGTCGTCGTACGCCCGCTTGTGGTCCTGACTGGCGGGCAACGTGCGGTAAGCTGTCCCGTCCATGACCACCAACATGCTCGCTTCTTCCCCGGGCAGGAAGGCCTCCAGGAGCACGTAGCCGTCGGCCTTGATGGAGAATTCAATGAACGTTTTCGCCTCGTCCCGGTCGCTCGTCACGACCACGCCCTTCCCGCCGGCGAGCACGTCCCGTTTCACCACCCACGGGTGACCTGAAAAGGCATCCAAGGCAGCCTCAATATCGGTCGTTTTGTCCAATCGCAGGTAGGCGGCCGTTGGCACGCCTGCTGCCTCCATGGCTTGTTTGGCATGGAGTTTGGAACCCTCCAAGTGAGCGAGGGCNGCTACGGGNCCAAAACAGGCCATACCGGCCTCAGCGCACGCATCGGCTAAACCGTCGCACAGCGGCGCCTCGGGACCAACCACCACCAAATCCGGTTGGAGTTCCCGGAACAACGACACGAGCGTTTCAACCGAGGATTCAACGGCGTGGTTGGTGCCGATACGGGCGGTTCCAGCGTTGCCGGGAACGCAATGGATGGCGGCCACCTTCGGCGAGGCTTTGAGCGAAAGGCAAAGCGCATGCTCACGCCCTCCGCTACCAACCACGACCACCGTTGCACCGTTCATACCACTACGGTGTTTCGGCCGATGAATAAGGCCTTCGCGCTCACCCTTTCAGGGCTCATGGTGGAAGAACCCTTATCCACCACACAGCCAACACACCACCATGCGAACCCCTGCACCCTTCGTGGCCCTGATGCTCAGCCTCCTTTTGCTGGGCCTTCCCTTCGCCGCCGCACAACCGCCCAGCGATGGCAACAGCAACACCATCACGGCTTCCGAAACGTGGACGGAGGACGGCCACATGAACGGGCACGTCGTCATCGCTGACGGAGCAACCCTCACGGTCAATGCGAACATCACCATGGCCACCGGTTCTTCCTTCACCGTGGAAGAAGGTGGACAGATGGTGGTCACCAACGGCGCGTTGGTGAGCGAGGATTTGAACGCCGGCTGGATGATTCAACCCAACGCACCCACGACGATCACCCTCAATTTCGGTGATCTCGCTGACGAAGGCGTGCTTCAGCTAAAATTTGACCACGCCATCAGCGACGGTGTCAGGTTCGATGTTATCCTCGGCGATGAAACGCTCAACGCCTCGGGCTCGGACTTGGTTCAGTTTGACGTCCCGCTCAACGCAACCGACCTCGTGTTGTCCTTTGACACGTATTACTTCACCCCGACGTACGTGCTTTGGGCCAAGGCCATTTACGGCGGAGGGAATACAGAAACGGTGCTGGCACAGGACATGGACGTCGCNTACGCACCGTTGTATTGGTTCCAATCNGCGTTTGACATCCACGCCCACGGCGACCTCACCATCACNTCAAGCACCGTATCAGGTGCTGACATTCACTGCGAGGCGCTCTGCCGAATCGACGGGGCAACGCTCGTTGGTAGCGCCCCTGTTGACGCGGCAACCACAGCGTCCGTNTCCGTCCTTAACAGCCTCATCAGCGGCTCCCGAACCGACGAGGACATCATCCTTCGCGACGAGGCCACCATCAATTACCAAAACAGCCAAGGGACGGGAGGAACCACCGATGCCTGGATCCGTCTTCTTTCCCAACGCACGCTGAACACCAACATTCCAAGAGGGAGTTTGGACGTGTACGACATGGGTTGGGGCGCAGCCGACTGGAACGACCTGACCGATGAAAACGGCGATGTGGTGTTGGTGGAGGACGGGCCAACCAACGAACACAAGCGAATCGTGGCGTGGATGGACGGCAACGGTGTTGTTCACCAAGAAGAGGCGAGCATCACCCTCTCCATCACAAGCGGCTGGGGCGTGTACTCAACGACCTTTGCCGCTCCCACCACGCCGACGGCAACCGTTGAAGTGGCCCTGCCGTTTGTCGATGTCACGGCCGTCACGCCCGAAATCGCCGAAGGCGTCGTCAACAGCAGCGTTTCAGGGATGGTCACCGTGGCCAACACCGGACAGGCCACCGCCTCGGCCGTCAGCGTTTGGTGCTACGAGGGCGAAGAACTCGCCGACACCACGCAAATCACCGTCAGCCTTGCACCCGGCGAGGAAAAGGACGTGCCCTTCACGTGGTACGCCTACACGGCCGGAGAGGCTNCGTTGACCTGCAAGCCTCTCCTCCCCACGGCCCTCAACGACATCACCGAGGACGTTGTCGACCTGACCGGGGCGACATCGCCCACCGTCATGTGGGAATACGCTGAAGAGGTGGAAGAAGCACCGANTCTCATCTACANGGTTATGACCATTGGGTTCGTAGCGTTGGCGTTGTTCGTGGCCTCGCAGGCACGCAGGAGCGACAAGGACTATGCAACCTACACTGAAGACGAGGTTGGTACCACGCACGAGCACGTCGAAGCCGGTGGTGAAGAAGAGGACCATGACGAAGTCCTCATNGAGGATGACTCGAACGAAGAAGCCAGCGATGCTGAGGATGCGGAAGACGGAGAACCGGAAGGTTCGGACGAGGAAGATTCGGACGAAGGAGCGGATGGGGAAGCCGCCTCATCCATCTATGACTTTGACCACCAAGAGGACGAGGTTTGACCTTCGGTTCAAGCCTCTGCTTGAGACCACCGATTCTCCTCAACCCGTGGCCGCCACCGCTCCGGCGTGCAGCCGTCCATCGCTTGCCCTTGCGATGCTTCAACNGATCACGGACCCACTTCGAAAACTCAACCACTGCAGTCGAGGGCATTGGTGCGTCATTGCATCAAGCAACCGGACGTCGCCCGTGCCCGCAGACACCCGCAGCGGTGGAAGGAAAGCGGGTCAACAGGTGGTGGTGACACCGTCGCCCTTTGCGCGAACTGGATCGTTGTTGCTGTCTCGCTCGCCCGAGGTCAAATCGATGTTCCAGCTGTACTCGGAGGTGAACACCGTTTGGTCGCCGAGTGTGTTCGTGATGTCGACCGAAAAGGTGTAGCAACCCGCCTCCTCGTAAAATTCTGATTTGTCGAGGTAGTACACACCGCTGTTGTCGGTTCCGGACCCGGTGAGGCCAAACCAGCCCGCGGTGGATGCGCTACCGGTTCCGCCACTGGCAGGCGACCACGTGGCCATGTCACCGTCGACGGAGATAAGGCTCTCCGACCAGGTGCTTCCACCGGACACGGTGAATTGAATTTGATAGTCGGCGTTCATCGGACGAAGTCCCACGGCGGAAAAGCCGCCACCGTTTTGAGCGTCCTCGTTGGGGCCGAGCAGGCCAACAAGAACTTCCATGGTGATGCCCACGTATTCCTCTGCATCGTTGCTGTCGTGAAGTTCTGCAATTCGGACGCCAGCGTTTTGGGCCTCCCGTGTCGTAAAGCGGGTCGGAATCTTGATTTCTCCTTCCTGACCGTTGGAGCCAACGCCCTTGATGACGTACTCAACAACTTCGTTTCCGGCGTAATCTTCACCGTTGCCAGCAAAGAATTCAGCAAGGGGCACCTTGAATTTCTTCATGTCGTTGCTCACATCACCGGAATCGGTCCACATCTCAACGCCGTCCGCCTCGATTGAGACGTCGACAGAAGACATGGTGCCTCGGACCTTGAACGACAATTCGTTGGTGTCCTCGTTGAGCTCGACCTCGGAGATGG
>PBOE01000003.1 GCA_002725275.1 Methanobacteriota archaeon | reverse complement strand
CGCCGAGGATAGAGCCGAGATCGCATAGCCTGGTAGTGCGCGCGACTGGAAATCGCGTGGGCCCGTTCCCTCGGGAGTTCAAATCTCTCTCTCGGCGCCACACGGTCTCCCACCACCACAACGTCCATGTTCGGCAGGTTCGTGCGTTGGACGTGGACCCTTCGAGCAAGCCTCAACGGCGCTGGTACGCGCTCATGGCCTTGGGGATCCTTCTTCATGCGCTGAGCATGATGAACAGCGATCTTGGCCTTGATGCTCATGTCCGATTGAACGCAGCGATGGACGAAACGGCCACCGGGCAGGATTTGGCATGGGGAAACCTTCGAGTTGAGGACAGCACGCGTCAAACACCGGATGACCCGGGTGAATACAACGGCTACATTCCACCTTGGTTTGCATCTGAAACATCGGTCAAAATTTCGGCTTTTGCTGGAGTCCTCGGCGTGGCTTTGCTGGCAGGTGCGGTGCCAAAATGGTCCACACAACCGGGGCGGTTTGACCCAACGCCAGCGGCGCTGGTGCTTCTCAGTCCAATCTTTCTCTTTGTGTCAGGACGCGGGTATGACGAGGGTCTCTTGGCCCTTATCGCTGGCCTTGGCGTGATTGGATTCTTGTTCAATCAGGGCGCCCAACGACACGAACGACTGCTCCATGTTCTGATGATGGCCACGGCGGTGCTGCTCTTGCTAGGCTGGAAGGGCTTCGGCATGATGTTCTGTTTGGGGGCCTGGGCGTTGACGCTTGTCGTTGGTTTCGTTTGGGTGATGATCGAGGACGGACGAACCGATCGAATCGGAGCGTGGCTGCGCCATCCGTGGAAGATGGGGGCCCTCGCCGCTGTTTTGGTACTGTTAGCGGTGTTTGTCGTTGGCTTCTTCGGCGATGTGCCGACCTTCCGAATCGTGCGTGAGCGTCCGCTCGCCTATGCGGTGGCCACGCTCACCGCCGCCGCCCACGCCTCAATCGTGTTCTTGCTGGTCGGTTTCATGCTGTGGCCGATGGTCGTCGCTCGATGGTCATCGTTCAGCGCATGGCGGGGGCCGGGACCGACCATGGTGGTGGTGTACGCAAGCGTGCTGCTGGCTGGTATTTCGTCGTACATCGGCGCGCTCTGGACGCTGGAAGCTTCTCTGTGGAACCGTTCCCTTCCGGAAACCATGCTGGTGTTGGGCAACAACGGGCGCTACGCTACGGCGATTCTTCTCCCTCTCATCACCTTGCTTCGATGGATTCAGCCTTCCAATGCATCCCCGAAGGGAAAGGAGGACCGGAACATCGGCTTCGCCGCTGCTGCCTTGGTGCCACTGATGTTGTTCATTGCGCTGTTTGGCCAGCAACTTTGGTCGGATGATGCTGGTGCATGGTTGGCGGACATCACCGAAGAGGACGAATGTTTCCTCATGGTTGCACCGGAGACACTGGCGATGCACCACCTGTACGTGATCAAATCCCACATGGATTTGACGGGTGAGCGCGACATCGATGCCTACTGGAGAACACCGGAGCAAGCCCAACCATGGCTCGACGGGCACCCTGCGTGTGACGGGTTGATCCTCGTGGCACCGGGAGCCGCTTTCACACCGAACACCGCTGAGTACACGCTGATTCATACCGAAGATGTCCCGTTTACCATGAGCGGTGGGGCAAGCGATGAGGGCTGGCAGGTTTACGCACGGCCGACGTGATTCCTGTACCACGAAGCGATTATATCCATTTGGCCGGTGGGCGGACCACTGCCACCGTGGCTTAGGGGTATAGCACCTCATTGGTAATGAGGAGGTCGCGAGTTCAAATCTCGCCGGTGGCTCCATTTCCCGTCCCCTCCGACGGTCCATGATTGCCGATATTTTCGTGAAGATTACCTCAATGTATAAGAGGCGAATTACCAAACTTCACCATGAGAAGGCAACTTCTCAGATGGGATGCACATGGAGCGTAAGCAACAAACAGAGGACATGCAGCGACGAGTGAAGGAACTCCAACACCAAGTCGACGAACTGAAAGAATTGGTCAACACGTTGTTGAGCGTGATCGTTGAGGAACCAGACGGTGTGCACAGCGGTGCGGCCCCCACCCTCCCGGGTCAAGGCATGATGCAAGTCTGCATGTGATCATCCCTTGATGACAGCCAGCGGATTCATTCTCGCGACGGGCCGTGCAAGGTTGGCTTCTGCAGTCAGCCGAATCACGTCGTCCACGTCTTTGTAGGCGTCGGGTGCCTCTTCCGAAAGCACGTTGGGTGTTGAGGCGTGAACGCGTATGCCCTGTTCTTCCAACCGTCGCTTGAGGGCTTTTGCATCCTGCGTCTTTTTGGCTTGGGCGCGTGAGAGGGCCCGACCCGCTCCGTGGGCCGATGAACCGAACGCGATGTTGCTCCCTTGAGGTGCCCCCGCCATGATCCACGAACCGTTGCCCATGTCGCCGGGTACGATGACCGGTTGACCCGTGTTGGTGAATTGCGACCCAATATCAGCGTGATCGCCTCCGAAGGCACGCGTCGCACCTTTGCGATGGACGCAACACGAGCAGGAGCGACCGTGAACGACATGCGTTTCCATTTTTGCAATGTTGTGAGCGACATCATACAGCGTGCGTGCCTCGCCGTCCACCCCCATTTCCAACCTTAACACGGTCCTCAAGCGGTCCGCCAACACCGCTCGGTTGGCAAAGGCAAAATTCGCAGCAGCGTTCATCGCATCAAGATAGGCCTGTCCCTCGTTGGAGTGAACGGGAGCGGCCGCAAGTTGACGGTCAGGAAGGGCGTACCCCCAAGCCTCGTTGTGCCAGACGCCCTGCTGTAATTTGTAAGAGGCCTCCAACTGACGCACATGGTCCGTGCAGACCTGATGGCCCAGGCCTCGGCTGCCCGAGTGAATCATCGCCACCACCTGGTCCTCGTAGAGTCCCCAGGCCTTGGCGGTGGCTTCGTCCACGACCTGGCCGACGGTCTGTAACTCCAGGAAATGGTTCCCGCTTCCCAGCGTGCCCAGCGAGCGGAGACCACGTTCTCGAGCACGCTGGGAGACGTTGGCTTCCTCCGTTGACAGGAGCCCTTGTGATTCCAGTTGGTTGAGGTCTTCGTGCAAGCCGTAGCCCAGGTCGACCGCAGCATGAGCGCCGCGCTGCAAGAGCTCACCGAGGTCTTGCTGGTTGATGTCAACCCCACCCTTTCCGGAACCACCTGCTGGAATTCTTCCGGCCAAACGGCCTGCAAGTTTTTTCAGGTTTGGAATGTCGTTGACCGTAGCGTCCAAGGCCATGAAACGAACGCCGCAATTGATGTCAAAACCCACGCCTCCCGGCGAGATCGCGCCACCGAGTTCGCCCGCTTCGGTGTCGGTGGCCACGACACCGCCGATGGGAAAGCCGTAGCCGTAATGCCAGTCAGCCATGGCCCACGCTTCACCCACGATGCCCGGGAGTGCAGCGGTGTTGACGAGTTGTTCTGGACCCCGGTCGTCGGCGTGTCGCTGCATGTGCGCGGCATCGGTGACCAATCGAGCATCGGCCTTCATCATCCCGTGCGCTTTGATGCGCATGGTGCCGTCGCCGTCGTCCACGAGATGCTCTCGCCACGAAGGTTGCATGGGAGAGTCTCCTCGCCGGTGTAATTTGAGTCTTTTTACGTTGCTTTGACGCATCGGTTCAGCACAGCCTTGAAGTGAAGTCTTGGCTTGGGTTGTTTGTTCACCTCATGGAGTTGATTTGATGTCCTTGCCGCCCATCGACCTCGCCGTCTTTCACGAGAACGGCTACGTCCGGAAACAATGCCGCGTGACCTCGCTGTGGTTTTGGACGGCCGATCCCGATCGAGACACGTGCGGTGATACCGAAGAGGACGAGTACACCTTCATCGGCGCTCCCCTCATCGCCGGGTTTGACCAGCGAGGAAAGGCCCTCAAGGACGCCATGCGAGAGGCCTTCCTCGGTTTCTTTGAGGCCGAGAATCACGCCCGGATTGACCCCTATCCCGTGTTGGCACGTTGGCGTGATGACATCCACCTCACCATCGCTTCCATCGCAGACTTTCAACCCCATGTCACCTCCGGCGCGGTTGACCCTCCTGCGAACCCGCTGACGGTGTCCCAACCGTGCATTCGACTGACGGACGTCGACGCCGTGGGTCGCTCGGGACGCCATCTAACAACGTTTGAGATGATGGCGCACCACGTGTTCAACCGGCCAGCGGACGGATTGGAGATTTACTGGATGGAAACCTGCGTCGAACTTTGTCATCGAATGTTAACCGACACGTTTGGCATCGATGCAAAGGAGGTAACTTACGTCGAGAACCCCTGGTGCGGCGGAGGAAACGCCGGTGCAGCGGTTGAGGTCATCGTTGGCGGTCTCGAATTGGCAACGTTGGTCTTCATGGACATGGAAGAACATCCGGACGGTGATGTTGAGCTCAAAGGCGACACGTACCGGACGATGCCACTGCAAATCATCGACACGGGCTACGGTCTCGAGCGATTTTGCTGGGCGGCCGCTGGAACGCCGACCATTTACGAAGCCATCTACCCCGAAACGGTGGCTTGGCTCAAACAGCTTTCAGGTTTTGAACAGGTGACCGAACGCTGGCCTTCATTGGACCTTGACGGTCTTTTGGGCGAGATGTCTCGACTCAACGGCATCATGAACATTGAAGCCGGTGTCGACGGCGATCACCTCGTCAACGTGTTCTTGACCAAACTGGAAGAGCGAGGCGTCTCGTTGACGGCTGAACAATTCTCCTCCGTCACCGAGCCGCTGGCCAACATCTATGCCATTCCTGACCATCTTCACGCCTTGTGCAACATGCTCGGGGACGGGCTGGTCCCTTCGAATGCCAAGGCGGGTTATCTCGCTCGCATGTTGGCTCGCCGAGTGTTGCGCATGCGGGATGAACTCGACATTGACGTGTCCCTTCCGGATTTGGCGACCCATCACCTGGACGTCAACCTCGGTGGCCATCTTAACAAACAAACACGAGATGGCTTGCTTACCATCCTGGCGTTGGAAGAGGAACGGTACGCAGAAATGTTGCGGAAAGGAAGCAACGTCATTCAAACACAACTGAAATCGGTGCCCAAGGCCAGTGAAACGATTCCTGATGAGCATTTGTTCACGATGAACGACTCGCACGGTCTGGCTCCCGACATGGCCATCACGCTGGCCAGAAACGCTGGTTGGTCCAACGTTTCGCTGCGGACAGGATTTTCAGCCGAGATGGCCGAGCGGCATGCACGAATGGCCAAAGAAGCGGCTGCAGCGGGATCCCCGACGCAAACCGGTCTTGACCTTACGTCCTACCCCGCCACGGCACCGCTGTTCTACGATGCCGTCTATCAACCTCAATTTGAGGCCGAGGTCCTCGCTTGCCTTCCTGCAAACGGGCTCGGCCCCGAGGGTTCAACGCACGCCGTTGTGCTGAACGCCACGTTGTTTTACCCGGAGGGCGGTGGTCAAGAAGGGGACCGAGGCTCACTCGCACAGGGTGGGGATGAGGTTTCGGTTCTTGACACGCAAAAGATGGGCGACGTCATTGTCCACTTCACGAACCAACCCGTCGAATCGGGTGATGCGGTCCATGGAAGCCTTGACTGGAAGCGACGAAAGCAACTGATGGACCACCACACGGCTGTCCACATCGTCGGTGGTGCTGCACGGCGTCTTCTGGGACCTCACATCTTCCAAGCTGGCTCACATTTGACCGTTGAGAGCGGGCGCCTCGACATCACCCACTACCATCGTCTCACTCGGCAGGAGCTCGATCTCATGGAAGACATGGCCAACGCTGTTCTGAGCGATGTGCGGGCGACGGAAAAGTCTGAGTTAAACCGGAAGGATGCTGACATCATTCACGGCTTTGACCTCTATCAGGGTGGCGCCCCCAAAGGTGATTCCATTCGCATTCTGAAAATTGCCGACCATGACATCCAAGCCTGCGGAGGTACACACCACGATGAGCCTGGACAGATCGGCTCCATCCGTATCGTTCGCTCATCTGCGGTGCAAGACGGCGTCGAGCGACTTCACATCGTCGCCGGCGAGGCAGCCCTTGCTTACGCTCGTTCGCAAGATGCCCTCGTTCGCGAATCCAGCGAGGTGTTTGGGGTTCACGGCGACGATTTGCCAAAAGCGGCCGCTCGCTTCTTCAAGGAATGGAAAGAACAACGGAAACTCATTGAACACCTCGAGTCCGAAATCGTTCGTCTGCGCACCTCGGGCGGTGGCGATGCTTCAACCGATGTTGACGGTGTCCGCATCGTGGTGATGGAAATCGAAGGCGATTTGAAATCCATGACCACGATGTTGAAGGAACTGACGCTTGACGCCTCCACCCCGACGTTGGCGGTACTGGGTTCAAGGGATGGCGGTGGAAAATTGATGATTGCCACCACGGAAAACACGCCGGCAAGTGAACGCTACAACGCCGTTGATTTGCTTCGCTCCATTTCATCCCACATCAGAGGAGGCGGGGGAGGCCGACCAACGTTTGCGCAAGGTGGCGGTTCGCATGCCGACGGTCTTGACGATGCCCTCGATGCTGCACGGCAAGCATTGGGCGTGTAGTCACAACAAACTTCTGAGGGCTTGACGGTCAAAATGCGAGACGGCCTGATTTAGCGCGTCCTCGGGTGAAAACCAAGCAGCCGCTGATATTTCCTCGGTTTGAAGCGTGAGTTCGTCAAGATCGCCGTTCCACGTGGACCGGTAGGTGAACGAAACAAAGGAAATCCCTTCGTCGTTGAAGATTCGCTGCGTGATGACCGGTTCAACATCGTCCAGCACGATGGACAAGCCCATCTCCTCCAGCGTCTCACGCACGCATCCCACGGCCGGATGTTCATCGTGGTCCATGTAGCCGCCCGGGAGGGTCCAGAACCCTCGGAAGTGCCCTCGTTCCACACGCCCCATCAGGACGTCCCCGTTCTCGTTGCACACCATCACTTTCGATACAAGGCGATGAATCGAGCGATAGATGGCGTCTCGGCAGACCGGGTGGACGGCGTTGTCCGACGCACAGGCGTCCTTCCATGCCCAATTCTCGGGCCAATCGATGGTTGGGTAGGCCTTGACGACCGTGTATTCTGCATCAGCATATCGTAGTCGTAAGATGTTCTTCTCGTGGTAGGCGATGCCCATGGCGTCGACCTCTTCGCGGGTGGGGAATCGCAGAGGTTCACTTCCGTCGGTACGTCCTTTGACAGGATGAGCAGGGCCCTGACCGTTGGCGNCAACCAACAGGACCTTTCCGTCGTGTTCGAGGTACACGACTTCGGAAGGGTGCATGGNGCTTCCACCGCCTTGCCCGTCAAGAACCCTCGCCCGNNCGCTCTCATTCCTTGGGGTGGTCAATTTCCTTGGGTTCTGGCAGGGTCGCCTGCAGGGTTTCGGAAACCTTCAGTTCNTCCAATCGACGCCCNTGGGGGAGGACTCGGCGCTCGTAGGAACTCATCGTTGCGTCNTATGCTTTGGCCGCCTTTGAGAGGTGGCCGCCGACCTTCACGAAGTGNTCCATGGTGGTGTTGACCCGCTTGTAGAGTTCCCTCGACACCTCATAGATCTCGTTGGCTCCTTCGGCCAGTGCATGTTGTTGCCAGTAGAGCGCCACGGTTCTCAGCAACCCCAGCATCGTGACGGGNGTGGCGATGAGGACCGATTTGCTCATGGCATAGTCCATCAGGTCGGGGTCCATTGAAAACGCTGCAGCCGCCATGGCCTCGCTTGGGACGAACATCACCACGTGGTCAAATTCACCTTCAATGGTTTCCTGGTAGCCTTTTTGGCTCAATTCCGCAATTCTCCCTCGCATGGCCTTGGCGTGTTTTTTGAGCAACTCGGTCTGGTCTGAACCGGCCTCAAGCTCTGCTGCCTGAAGGAAATGTGCGCCGGTGGCTTTGGCATCAATGGGAATTACTCCGCTGTCGGGGAGGCGAACCACGAAATCCGGACGACTACCGTCGGTGAGCGTCTCTTGTTCGCCGAAGTCGATGTTTTTACTCATCCCCGCCATCTCGAACAACCGTCGAAGTTTCACCTCGCCCCAGTTTCCTCGGGCTTGACTCGATGTGGTCAGTGCGGTGGACAAGGCCGTGGTGCGCGTGGAGAGGGATTCTGTTTTTTCGCCCAACTCCTTCAGGTGGCGTTTGATGCCCTCGTAAGCCCCCACGCGTTCCTTTTCCATTTCAGTGTTCATGACGGTAAGTTTCGCCATCTCGTCCTGAAGGGGCTTCAAGAGGTTGGCGACCTCCGCTTTTCGCAAGTCGAGCTCATGGTTTGCCTCTTGTTGTTGAGCCTGGAGTTTGGCCTGAGCGAGTTCGATGAATCGGGCTGAATTTTCTTCACCGACCTTGATCGCGATGTTTTCCACTTCGGCTCGAATTCGCTGTTCGGTCGTGGCGGCACTGGCTTCGTTCGCTCGCAGGCGCTCCTCGGCGCGGATGAGTTGGCCTGCAACGGACTGTTTGGCCACCAACCAGCCGATGGCTCCACCAATAACGAGGCCAGCGACGAGGAGTCCGTATTCCATGATGGCTGTCATGGAAGAACAACCACGACGACGGTATATGATGAATACGCCAACATCAATGTTCAAATCAAACCGCCTGCTCCGCAAAACCATGCGATTTGAGCAACTCAACGAAGGCGTTTGGGCGATGACCTACCTCATCGTCGACGAGACCACCAACGAGGCGGCCTTGGTCGACCCTGTTTACGATTTCCTCCAACACTACCTCGACGTGTTGAACCGTGAAAACCTCACCCTCGTTTACGCCATTGCAACCCACACCCACGCCGACCACATCACGGCCTGCTTCAGCCTGCGCGAGCAACTCGATTGTGAGTACGTGATGTCGACCGAAACCGCCAGCCTCGGCGTGTCGATGCACGTGGACGATGAAGAGAAGATCATGCTCGGCTCCATCCCCATCCAATTCCACGCAGCACCGGGCCACACCAACGATTCAATGATCGTCCACGTTCCCGGCTACATGATGACGGGTGACTTCTTGTTCAACGGAGCGGGTGGCGTCGGTCGCGACGACCTTCCCAGCGGCAGGGTAAACGTCCACTGGGATGCGTTGGAGGTGCTCAATCGCTTTGAGGGCAGCACCGTGGTCTGTTCCGGTCACGACCCGCCCGGCACCGAAATGATGTCGTTGGATTGGAACAGGTCGCACAACCCTGTTCTCTCCATGACATCCTTTGAGGAATTCAAGTCATGGCAGGACGAAACCGCTGCGAAACTTGGTGGTGTTTCGAAAATCAAAACGGCAATACCCGCCAATTTGTTCGGGGAACTCCCCGACCGCATTCCTTGGTTGGATTGATCTCACTTGCTCAACGGGTTGTCGGGGGCTTTGGTGTCCAGCGGAATGCTGGGTAAATTCTGCAGNTCTTCAAAACTCAACTGCTGCGGTGCGGCCATGTCGAACGCTGTCAGCCGTTCGTCCATCCCCATTCGAACGTTGAAGTCGATGCGACCTTTGGTTCGGGTCAGGTCGTAAGACAGTGGGTTGAGGTACTCGATCACCTGAACTTCGAAGTCTTGGCGAACTCGCTCACCCCGCCACGACGAGTAGCCCCACCGATAGGAAATCCCCACGATGGCCGCACCGTACANCAGCGTGAGCACGACGGTCGCGAAGAGGATCGGGTTTCCGTCGACGTCCCGGGACTCTTCGAGGAGGTTTCGTCCCAACAGAAACAGCAAACCGATGCCCACCACGGGGTTGAGCACGCCCTCCAGCCACTGGTTGACCGGAACGAGACGGCCCTTGGCGGGGTCGACGAACACCAGGTCGGCCTCAAACGCCGTGTTCAACACGGAGAGGATCGACAGCAGCACCATGTAGAGCAAGGAGGAGACGATGAGTTCAACGGTCCAAGAATCGAGGTCCAACACCCAGTGGACGATGAGCCATGCAAACAGGCCGAGGAAGGCCGCTTGCGGCACGTAGTTGAAGTGCTCAATGTGTTGAGAAAACTCCGTNAATGAGCGCCGTTGCTCTTTGTTTCCTCGGTGCGGTTTTGGGATGTGAATCACTTGCCAGTGCATCAACCGCTCGATGCTTTTCAACGCCAAAATGAGAAGTCGTTGTCGAATCAACAAGTATTCCATGAACAACATGAAAGGAAAACCGATGAGAATCAGCGGCAACGCCATGATCGCCGAAAGCGGCAGGATGAGGAGGGCCGGCAACAACAGAAAGTGGGACAGGGTAAGCGGATGAAGCAGTTCTGCTTCGATGAGGCGTTGNTTGGCCGGTGGGATGCGCAAATTACGAGCAATGTCGTCGAGGGTTTGCGAGAAGGATGAAACCTGATGTCCGGAATCGACGATNTGCCGCACCACCGTGCGGTATTCGGAAACTTCGTGACCGACCCCAACCCAGAACTGCCANGCCAACCGCATGGGAAGGGCGAGAAGCAGCGGTAGCGCAAGGATTCCAGCGCCCCACAGGAGTTCTTGCAGTTGGGATTCCACGGACCTTCCTCGTGATGCCCAATCATCAGGGGTTGTTGAAAACAGCGGTTCGCCCGTGCCGCTAACCCAAGGTTCTAACACCTTCGTGAGACCGACGAAGCATGGCCAGCATCGCCGTCACCGACGGAATGGATAACAAGGCCGTGCAGCGCNTGAAAAAAGCGGGCCATGATGTTGTTCTGAAGCACATCGAACCCGATGACCTGCTGAACGGCGCACTGTCCGAGTTTGACGCCATCATCATTCGAAGCGCTACCAAACTCCCGGCGGACGTGATCAATGTTTCCGGTGATCGATTGAAGGTGATCGGCCGAGCGGGCGTGGGCGTTGACAACATCGACTTGGNTGCTGCAGGCGCCCGGGGCATCCGCGTGGTGAACGCGCCGAGGGCGAGCACACAATCGGTGGTGGAGTTGACCCTCGGGCACCTCTTGGCGTCGATTCGACACCTACCACGAGCNGATCGCTCACTGCGGGACGGACGATGGGAAAAGAAGGCCATGAAAGGCTCGGAACTGGCCGGAAAAGCCCTCGGGCTCATCGGCTTCGGCCGGATTGCCCAATCGGTCGGTCGCGTGGCGCAAGCCATCGGCATGGAAGTCCATGCTTACGATCCGTACCTTCCGCCCAAAATCGCCAAAGCCCAGGGAACACGGCTCCACAAAACCGTTGACGCCTTGTTCTCCAACTGCACCCACGTATCCATTCACTGCAACCTGACCGAGGAAACGCGCCATTTGGTGAACGCTGAGCGATTGGCCTCGATGCCGCACATTGGCAAAGACGGCGCTCGATGCGGNAGTCACATCATCAATTGTGCACGCGGCGGCATCGTGGACGAAAACGCAGTGGTTGCCGCCCTCGAAAGCGGCGTGCTGACGTCGGCCGCTCTCGATGTGTTTGAGCAAGAACCGGTTGACCCTGACCACCCGCTTCTTCAGATGGAACACTTTCACGGTACGCCGCACATCGGCGCGTCGACGGTTGAAGCACAAGGCCGAGTGGGCATGGACATCGCCACCAACGTGATGGACGTTCTCAACGGGAAGGCCTGCGATTTCATCGTGAATCGCCAGCACCTGTAGCACTTTCACTTTCAACGGCTGGGTGTTGGATAAGCATCTGTTGCTTCTCGTCCCAGTGCGGAGCATGGGTCGAAGTGTGCCGTCTTGGCGGATGCGAGTTGAAGACGAATTGCAGAACCTGGCGCCGTACCGTCGTGCACTGAGCCCCACCGACCGTGAGGCGTTCGATGCACTGCTCAATGCGGTTCGAGAACGTCGAACAGCGGGCGGACTTCTTCCCACCTTGAACACGT
This sequence comes from Methanobacteriota archaeon, assembly GCA_002725275.1. Next base: position 74,185 of record PBOE01000003.1, on the reverse strand, counting down.
GGCAGCCCGCTGTTCTCAGCATGCTGGTGGGGTTGATGTCGGAACTGTCACGAGTTTCAGCCCGGCTTGAAGCGCTTGAGGAACGGCATGGACATGATTGAGGGCTGGCTTCTTGANGTTCATGCAAACGACGACAACACCGGCATGACCGCGTGGGTTGTTGATGACGATGGCCTGGCTCATGCGTGTTCGGTCCCGTGGCGTCCGTCGATTCACGTGCATGCCTCGCATACGGATTTGAACCGTTTAGAACATTGGCTGGAACAGCCAGAAATCCGTCAACGGTTTGGCTTGGAACGTCCGCACATGATGCGGGCTCGGCTGGATTTGGAAGCCACCGCTCCGTGCGATGTCCTCGAGGTCGGTCTTCGTTCGTTTCAGCACGTCCGCGGGTTGGCGGAGCACATCGAGGCCCGAGGCGACTTCCATCGCTTCAAACTGTACTCGGTTGATGCTCACCTCGCACAGCGTTTTCTCAACGACCAAGCCTGCGTGCCGTTCGCTCGCGTCCGATGGTCGCCCGCCGAACCGGAACGCCTGTTGATGCGTTCTGATTTCACAAAAAGCGAGGTNTATCCGCCCTTCCACGTNGTTAAATTTTCCGTGAAACGAGCNCCCAATCAAGGGCTCCCTTCCCTTGAGGACGCCGTCGAATGCTTTTCNCTTGAAACGGTTCATGAGCCGGGCATCGAACCGCATTCTTCACTTTCATCGGTGTCCATCCTTCGTTCTGACCACGATTCGGTCGCCTCCATGCTCGCAGCACTTCAAACGGCTTACGATACGATGAACCCGGACATCGTTCTCACCGAAGGTGGCGATCAGCGGTGGTTTCCCTGGCTGGTTGAGCAAGGGCGACTCCACGGCCAACCCCTNGTGTTGGGCCGCACGTCCCACGCCCTCGAGCGCTCAACACACCAACGGACGGTTCACTCCTACGGGCAAACACGCCACCGTCACGGTGCGTTCTTTCTCAACGGTCGCCTCCACATTGACCTCAAGAACAGTTTCATCGTGAGCGAGGGAGGGCTATCCGGCTTGTTTGAACTGGCACAGCACTCTCGTCAATCGGCTCAGATCATTTCGCGGCTTTCACCGGGTTCGGTCATCAGCGCCATTCAAATGCGGGTCGCCATGGACGACGGTGTCCTCGTTCCGTGGAAGAAAAATCGCCCTGAAGACACAAAGTCCGCTCTTGATTTGCTTCAGGCTGACCGGGGTGGGCTGTACCTCGACAGCCGACCGGGCGTTCATGCATCGGTGATTGAACTTGATTTTGCCAGCCTGTTTCCGAGCATCATCGCGACGCGAAACATCTCCCCTGAGACGCTGAACTGTTCGTGCTGTCAACCCCCTGCAGCCTCTTCCCNCGGGGGCATCGTTCCGCTCCATCCCGACCAGGCTGCCAATGAATTTCGCGACCGCACACTCCGGTCTCGTTTTGGGCACGGTCTTTTCCCGCTGGCTCATGAAAAATCCCTCCCGGTTCCCGGGCTCAACATGCACACCTGCGGGCGGACCCACGGGTTTCTCGGTCGTGTTGTCGCACCCATCATCGAACGTCGTCGTCGTTTGAAGCAGCAGCGTCAGGCCAAGGGCGATGCCTATGATTTACGGCAAAACGCCCTCAAGTGGTTGCTGGTGACCTGCTTCGGATACACCGGTTATCGAAACGCAAGGTTTGGCCGTATCGAAGCGCACGAGGCGATCTGTGCGTGGTCGAGGGAACTCTTGCTCAGCACGATTGAAACTGCGCAAGCCGAAGGCTGGGACGTGTTGCACGCCATCGTGGACTGTGTCTGGCTTTCAGACACCCGTGGTCGAACCCCAGCACAACAACGAACGGACGCCAAAGCATTCGCTCGTCGGATCTCTGAACGGGTCGGTATTCCCCTCGAGTTTGAAGCCCACTACGATTTTATTGCGTTCCTCCCAAGTCGAGTCCACGGTTCCGGTTCACTGACAAAATATTGGGCGTACGACGGGTCCGCGTTCAAAGTCCGGGGCATCGAAATGCGACAGCATTCCACGCCGGTTTGGATTCGGCGGCTTCAGGAAGTCGGGTTGGACCGTCTTGCCGAAGGTGCACGTACGAGCGGTCTTCCTTCGTTTGAGACCCAACAAGCGGTCTGGAACCATTTTCGACGCGAACTTCGGCGCTTGAAGCGGGGTGAAATCCCACTGAATGAGCTGGTGGTCGCCCGTCGAACCACGCGTGCCTTGGCCGATTATCGGGTGAAGAACACGACCTATGCGGCCTTGATGCGGGCCAACGAGCGGGGTTGTGAAGTTCCTCCGGGAGGCAAGGTTCGGTACGTGGTGGTGGACCGTTCATCGGAGGCCGTGCTGGACCGTGTTCGTCTCGCCGAGGAGTTGGAAGAGGTTCCGGTGGGTGTCACGGGTTGCGCCGCCCACTACGGTGAACTGGCCGAGCGTGCGATTTGGGCCCTGCTCGCTCCGTTTGGGTGGACCACTGAGCAACTGCGTCAGGACGTCCACCAGCCCAACCTTCTGGCGTTCACCGTTCAGGGTGGTGCAGAGCAAGAACTTCAGCGGCCGAGCCCTTCTCGTGAGGATTGAGCCGTTGTCGTGGCAGCAGGAAGACGGTTTGTGCGTCCTGGTGAAACGGCAACCACGGTCCTCGCAACCCGGTCCGTGGATGAAGGAGGTGCAACATCTGTTGCCGCCGTCGCCCTCGCCAGGTTCCTTCGAGGTGGTTTTGAGCATGGCGGCGAACGTATCGTACGTGTTGGGCGTTGTCACACCGACCGTGTTCAACTCCCGTGATGGCGACGACGGCCGTTTGATTTTGATGCGCAAGGCGACGAAGAACAGCGACNTGTCGCCTCAGCAGGGTCCGGGATTCGAGCGAGGAAACGGCGTCNTCGCTGTGCATGGTCAACAATCCGTCGACCACCACCATCGGTGAACGCGTGATGGCCAGTTCGTCTGGCAACCGTTCGAGTTGTCGATCGAGTTGATGCAGCGTGAAGCCCCTGCTGAGGTACAGNCGAGCAAGGCACGCTTCTACNCCGGCTCCCAGCGCTTCAAGCAGCGGGATAAATCGGGCAGGATCGATTCTGCACGCGCCGTCCACCCAGTGCACGACACGACCTTCGGCCAACGCTTGAGCGACCCAGTGCTCGGCCACGCCTCGCATGCTNTTTCCCGAACGTCCGGGTCCGCTCAGGTGGTAGAGTTGACCCGGCAGCGGTTGAATCAGTGCAGGGTCAATGCCTCGGGTGCGGGGAACGATTCCAGCGTTGCGCCATGGTGGGTGTGTGGGTGCAGCGGTCATTTCAATCATTGAAGGTCGCTATCGGGGGTCATCTATCGTTGTGAACACCCCTGAAGTTGAACTGAACACACATCAAGTTCAAACACCGCTGGCGTTGTTGAGAGAGCGTGGTTGGGGACGTGGCGACGGATACGGCACGACGTCCTCGTGTGCTCATTCACTGCGATTTGGATGCGTTCTTCGCCGCCGTTGAAACCCTGCATCACGGCTTTGACGATGCCGTGCCGCTCATCATTGGCTCGGACCCAAAGCAAGGGCGAGGTCGTGGCATCGTCTCCACGTGTAACTATGCTGCTCGTCAGTTCGGNATCCGTTCTGCCATGCCGGTATCGGAGGCTTGGCGTCGTTGCCCTGCNGCCCCCTTCGGGCCTGCTCTCTACATCCGAGGCACGCGAGCCCTGTACGGTCGAGCAAGCCGCCAGGTGATGGCTTGTTTGCGCGAACCGGCCGTGTTGTTCGAGAAAGCCAGCATCGATGAGGCCTACTTGGATGTCACGGAAACGGTTGGCGGTGACTGGGACGCAGCGCTTGGTTTAGCGACCAAACTTCAGGCCGACATCAAAGAACGCGTGAACCTGACNGCCTCGTTTGGCATCGGCCCCACGAGGATCGTCGCCAAGATGGCGAGCGAGGTCAACAAACCGAACGGCATTCACCGTGTCATGCCCGATGAGGTGGCGAATTTTTTCGACGGGCGTTCGCTTCGTGACATTCCAGGCATTGGACCTAAGCGAGCCACTCAACTGGCCGAGTGGGGCTACACGACGGCGGACGAACTCCATGCGCTGGGTGAATTGTCGCTGAGCCGCCTCGTCGGGGACCGTTTTGCAACGTGGTTCATGCGGGTGGTTGAGGGCGACAGCAGCGATGTCATCAGCCCGCTGCGCAGCCGAAAATCCATCGGTAAAGAGCACACGTTCGAGCGAGATCTTGACGACCACGAGGACGTACTCGGTCGATTGGAGGATTTGGTGGAGTTGGTCATGGAGCGTGCTCGTAACCTTGGCGTGTCCGGTCGTCTCGGGGAGGTCAAGATACGCTACACGGGGTTTGAAACCCACACCTGCGGCCGGAGCATCCCCGTGGCGATGGACGATGAGGCCGTGTTCAAACGCTTGGCACGGCACCTGTTTGCGACCAACATTCGACCGGAGGGTCGGGTCCGTCTCATCGGTTTCAGACTCGGTCAGTTGGAAATGCCACCCTCGAGGCAAACCACCCTCTTCGAAGAAGGGTGACTCACGACAGCTGGTGCATGCGGGTCAAGGTGGCCTCAAACTCAGCCAGTTCCTCTGGTACGGCGACGCCCTCGATGGGCTGGTTCAGGGAAATGCCTTGTTCTTTCTTGGCCGCCCACGTCTGGCCGTTGAATTCCTGAAGGTCGTGGGAGAGAGCGCAAAGCCGTGCNCCCTCCTCGGTCCCGTGGTCAACTTCGCCGAGGGCCGGTGCCGGGAAGGCGTCAACGTCAACGGCGGATGAACCGTACACGGTGCTGCTGATGTGGTGGGTGAAAAACGGGCAAACCGGACTGAACGCCGCCATGAAGTCCCGAACGGTCCGGTGCAGGGTCCATGCAGCCGCTTCGTCGTCATCGTACAACCGGGATTTCACCATCTCAAGGTAGTGGCTTGGAAGTAAACCCGTTCCGAAGGTTTTGAGGGCCTGTGTTGCCGTGTAAATGTCGAGGTTTGACCACGCTTCCTTGACGGTGTGCATCGTTTGTTGGAACTCTGCCAGCAACCAACGGTCTTCAGGTGCAAGGTCGGCTGGGACGGATTCAAGGTCGTCGGGAACGTCGAACTGGGAAGCGAAACGCGCCACGTTGAACAATTTCGTTAACACCCCGAAATACTTCTTTTCGATCTCCTCGGGGTTGATGTGGAAATCATCGCCAACCTGGGCGTCGCAGGCCTTCCAGAGCCTGAAGCACTCGCTGCCGATTTTGTTTGCACGGAGCTTAACCGTCCCGTCGGGTCCTTTCACCTGCCAAGCACCGGTACGGCCTCCTGCACCGCACTCAAGGACGGAGTCTGCATCGATGCCGTTGCCGAGGGATTTGCTCATTTTTCGACCCCANGGGTCCATGCCAAGGCCGTCGATCCACACGTGATTGAAACCGGGTTGGTCAAGGACCAGCGTGGACTTGAGCAACGTGTAGTAAAGCCACGTTCGAACAATCTCTTTGCCCTGTGGACGCAAGGCGGTGGGGAAGGCGCNNTCAAACACTTCAGGATGGTTGAGGTAGCCGCTCACAAAGAGGTTGGAGTTCGATGAATCCATCCAGGTGTCGAACACTTTCTCCTCGCCCGTGATGGTGCCGAGGTCCGCTTTGATATCGTCATAATCACCCAAATCCTCCCGCGTCGCGCGGTCAAGGACACGACTGCCCTTGGGCGGCATGTCTTTCCAGGGCTGAACGTACGTACCCGCAGGTGGAACGACCACTTTTGTTTCATCTTCGCTGTACCAAATGGGGATTTCTGTGTGGTACCATCGGCGCCGGCTGATGGGCCAATCGATGCTGATGTTGTCCATCCAGTCCAGCAGGAACTGACGATTTCGAACCGGGTGGAACCGAATGGAATCAATGTGGTCGCGCATGCGGTCCTGAATGTGCGTCTGACGCACGTACCACTCTTTCAACAGAATGATTTCGACAGGGTTTTTGCCCCGCTCTGAAACAGGGATGTCTTGGTCCCGTTCAACCGCCTGAACCAACCGAGCGCTTTCATCGAGCATCTCAATGGCTTTGGTGCGGGCCTCCAGCACGGGCATGCCCTTCAGCGGTCCAGCAACTTCGGTCATGGTACCGTTGAGGTCAATGGCTTGAAACGGTGCAAGACCCAATTCCCGGAACACCGCCACGTCGTTCTGATCGCCGAATGAACACACCATCAGCACGCCCGTACCAAATTCGGATTTGACCGAGGGGTGCTGTTGTATTTCGACCGTGGTCGAGCGACCTTCGGTGGGCAAAGGAAGGGTGATGCGCTGACCAATCAGATGGCGATACCGTTCGTCATCGGGATGGACCACCACNACGCCACAGGCACAAATCAATTCAGGTCGGGTGGTGGAGATCACCAGATCCGTGCCGTCCTCGCAGGTCCATCGGACATCAACGAGTTTGGTTTTCCGTGGGAGCCGTTCAACTTCCGCATCGGCAATCGTTGTTCCCTCAACCGGGTCGTAGATGTTGGGGCGGAGGTCCTCGACGATGTCGCCTTTCTTGAACAGGTCAACAAAAATCGATTGCGTNACGCTTCGGTAATCCGGGGCGTCGGTCAGGTATTCCCTGGAATAATCGCACGACAAACCCACACGCTTCGCCGTGTTTCGCATCGCTTGAGTGAAGGTCTCAATGGTGGATTTGCACAACGCCAGAAACTCTTCGCGGTCGTAGGTCTTCATCTTCCGCTTGGTGTTCTTTTCGACGGTGAACTCGATGTTGATCCCGTTTCGGTCCACGCCCCAAGGGAAGTACACTTCCTTGCCCAGCAAGCGTTGGCTTCGAGCAAGAACGTCGATCATGGAGTATTGCGCAACAGCACCAATGTGCCATGTACCCGACGGGTAGGGAGGNGGTGTGTCGATGACGAAGAATTCCTTTTCGCTGTTGGGATCGAAGGCGTAGCGCTCGCTGTAAGCCGCTTCGTCGGCGTAATGCGCTTCCTGAATGGATTTCTCAAGGTCGATGGACCATCGCTTTTCGGGGAGTTTCGGGGCTGGCATGTGCCTCACCTGGCCCCGCCTCGGTCAATGAGGTGGGTCCAACTTGGCGGATGTGGGACATCATTTCAACCCGTCGGCTGGAGGTGGGATTTTTGCAGCGGGCGGTCCGTAGCGAAGGTAAGCCTTTGAAGGTCCCATGCCTCGCAAGGGGTGAGGTGGTCGGTTGGGTTCACAAGATGATGCAACAAAACCCACCTCTCAGGCAGAGGATGTGGCGACTTCCGCCGGAAATCAACGGCTCGAAGCCCTCGCAGGAAAGAGCCGTGCCGTGCGAGAACAACTCGTGGGCCAACTCAAAACCATCGATTCCAAGCGCACCCTTGACGCTGTTCTTGAGGCACCCAAACGCTTCAAGCGAGAGTGGCAAAAAACCGGGGCGACCGGCGCCATCACTCGATTTCCCATTCCGACGGTGTTGGTGTTCCTTCTCCTCACGGCGTATTTCGTATCGCAGTCGGGTTTTCTCGACAACACGCGATTCGACGACGACCTCGAGAACCCTGCGCTGAACGTGAACGGCGATTTGGAGGTCTATCTCCCCGAGGGCAGCCGAGTTGCGGAGCTCATCGGCAAGGTGGAGGAAGACTGGTCGACCAACGTCATGGTCGTCTACATTGAATCCACCAAAGGCAACAACATCACCAATCAACGAATTCTCCAGGAAATCAGCTACGTCGAGCGCTTGTTGAACCCGCAACTGTCCGACGATTCGGATGACGTGATTTACATCCTTTCCCTTTCCACCGTCCTCAAAGAGGTCAATTCAAGCGCCCCTCGGATTCGAGAAGCTATCGTGACCGAACTGGGCGAACTCGGGTGTTCCAACGACCCGAACGACAATTGCCCGTCCCGTGATTTGGCCGAGGAACTCAACGACGCGTTTGCGCTCACCGACGAGCAACTCGGCGGGTCCTACGAGATTCCCAGTCAGACCACCATCGACCTCGTCATCGGCGAGATGTACGACGACAACGGGCAACCATCTGCTGGCATGAACAAACTGGCACGCGACATCGACGGGGGAGAAAACGGTGGCCCGGACGGGGTGCTCGACCGAGCCATCATGGCCATTGCCGTTACGGAGGACCGGCCGGCTAAGGAGATCATCGCCGACACCCAGGAAGTTCTGGACAGCATTGCGAAACTTGAGCGAGCATGCGAGTTTGAGGACAACGGCGAGCCCGATGAATCCGAGGGCATGTGCACGTGGGAAGATCTCGGTCTCTCAATGGTCTTGACCGGGCCGGTGCCGATCACCAACGCCGTGACGGAATTTTCGTTCAAGCTCTTTTGGGAAATCTTCCCGAACGCCGTTGTTTTGGTGGCCATCGGGTTGTTCATTTTCCACTCGGACCTCCTTCAGGCCGGTATCACCGGAATGCGTCCCCTTCAAGGCTTCAAAGTCGTCGTCATTGCCGGTTTGCCCACCCTTTGTGCGGTGTTTTGGACGTTGGGTCTCATCGGTGCGACCNANTACGAAGTCACGATGACGGTCATCATCGTCGGTCCCATTTTGCTGGCCCTTGGCGTTTCGTACGGTCTCCACATCACCAATCGTTACGCCGAAGAAGAGGGGACGAANGGNGAGAAGATGCGGGCTTCACTGACCTCCACGGGTCGAGCCGTCTTCCTGTCTGCNGTGACCACGGTCATCGGCTTTATTTCGCTGGTGTTTACGCCGATGGCTCCGATTCAAACCGTGGGCATTGCGCTTTCAGCGGGCATTGTCATCGTGTACTTCCTCACGATGTTCATGGTCCCCAACCTGACGCTTATTTTGGACCTCAAGAAGCCCAAACACCCGCCCCTCAAGGCCTTTGACGTGCTTGTTGACGTGCCCGTGAAACGTAATCGAGGGGTCCTGGCCGTCTTTGCGCTGATGATTTTACTCTCGGCCACCGTTGGTCAAGCCAACGTTGAGGAAAACATCGACCTGCTCGGCATGGCGCCCGAAACAGAATCTCCGGTCGTCAAGATGCAGCAGTACAGCAAGGAGTTTGAAGCGGGCCAGGTCGGCATGGTGCTCGTCAACGCCAATGTAAGCGGTGATTTCAACGACGCCGATCAGGCCAACGACGACCCGGTAGAAATCTTGCAAAAAATCGACAACCTCGAAGCATCGCTCAACACCGTTGAGAACACGACCGCCGTGTCCGTTGTGTTTTTGATGAAATCTTCCGGCGTACAGGTCACGGTGTCCGGTCAAGGTGTCAACGATTTGTTCCAACTCATTCCTTGCGCTGGGAATCAACAATGCGAGGACGTCAAAACGACGGCCGACGTGTTACTCAACCAAAGCCAATCCCTCGACGCCTCGTTTTGGGATTTGCTGAACGACCCCGATGCGTTCGGGTTGCCCGCCTCCCAACAAAGCCAAATTTTCCTTTTGGACGTGTTCTACGCTTCTCTGACCAAAGAAACCCGAGAAATTTTCGTCAGCGAGGATTTCAGCCGCTCCCTCATTTACGTTGACATGCCGTTCATTCCGGTGGCCGACACGGCCAAAAGCGTGGATTCGGTGAACGAAAAGGCGGCCACCTTCCAGGGCCGATACGGGGAATCTGCGGAAGAATTGACCGGCGTGGCGGCGACGGCCATCGAAGTCAACGAACTCATTGTTGGTTCACAATGGACGTCCCTTGGGTTTGCCATCATTCTCACNCTGATCACGTTGGCCGTGGTGTTCCGAGACATTCGGTATTCGATTTGGACCACCTCTCCGGTTATTGCTACGGTTGCCCTGCAATGGCTCGTCATGTGGAGAATGGATGTTCCGTTGTCCTTGGTGACGGTCATGATCGGGTCCATTCTCGTCGGCGTAGGTGTCGATTTCTCCATTCACATTGCCAACCGCATTCGGGAACTTGGCGGCGGCATTCAAGCCATTCGGACGGCGGCTGTGGGAACCGGTATGTCCCTGTTCGAAGCGGCTGTGGTCACTTCGCTCGGGATGTACACGGCTTATGACATTCCCATTCCCGAAATTACGCCGTTCATCACGGTGATTCTGATCCTGTTGTGGGTGGCGGCTGCGAGCGCTTTGATCCTGCTCCCAGCCATCTTCATCACGCTTGAAAAGATGGGCATTGGGGCTGTCAGCGGCGGCAACAACATGGCCAAAAAACTCGGACTGATTCGAACCGCTGCCGTCAACGAGGACGTGATGGAGGCGGCGTTGGTGGACGATGTCGTCGATGCTTGGTGAGCGAGGGGTCCATAGACCCCGTCGTGGTCCGGGTGACCATGAACCACTGGTTGATGAAGTCGGAGTTGGATGTTTACCCCTATCCACAGTTGGTGGCCGACGGAAAGACACACTGGGACGGTGTACGAAACTATCAGGCCCGAAACATGATGCGTGATGCCATGAAAGAGGGGGACCTCGTGTTGTTCTATCACTCGAACACGAAACCTCCTCACGTAGCGGGCATCGCTCGCATCGCACGAGAGGGGTATCCTGATTTTACGTCTTGGGACCCAGAAAGCAANTACTTTGATGAGAAATCCACGCCGGACAATCCCCGCTGGTTCATGGTTGACATCGAACCCGTGATGGACATCGGGANGGTCTCCCTCCACGACATGAAGGAAAACCCAAACCTGGACGGCATGGCCTTGCTTCAGCGCGGCCAGCGGCTCTCGGTTCAGCCGGTTTCCGCCGAGCATTTTGACGAAGTCTTGTCGATGGCTGGTGTCTCCCGTAGTGACATCGAATGAAGGTGAAGACCATGCCCGCACCGATCCCCGTCTCGACCCGTGCGGCGAACATCGAGTACGCCATCCGAGACGTGGTCGTTCCAGCGGTGGCGTTGGAGGCTGCGGGCCACGAGATCATCAAGTTGAACATNGGNGATCCGATTGCCTACCCCGGATTACCGACTCCTCCTCACATGGTTGACGCTTACGCAAAGGCGCTCAAGCAAGGGCACAACGGCTACTCGCCTTCCTACGGTTTGCCNGCTCTCCGGGAAGCGTTGGCGCGTGATGAACAACGCAAGGGATGGCCGGCAACGCCCGACGACATCTACGTTTGTCATGGTGTGACGGAGGCCCTTCAGCTGATCTTTGCAGCCGTTCTTGAGGAGGGCACCAAGGTCCTCGCTCCNGGTCCGCACTACCCTCCCTACATGGCATACCCGCAGATGTACGGTGCAGAAACCGTTGAGTATCAACTTCACAGCACCGACCAGTGGAAACCCGATTTCAGTGATATTCGAGCGAAAATGGACGATGACGTCCGGCTGTTGGTCCTCATCAATCCAAACAATCCCTGCGGCTCCGTGTGCGGTCCCGATGACATCGATGCGCTCTTAGCCATCGCTCGAGACTTCCCGAACTGCATTGTGGTGGCCGACGAAATCTACGACGGCCTTGATTTCACCGGCGAGCAGGTGTCGGTGGCGAGTCGAAGTACCGATGTTCCCGTCATTGCGCTCAACGGTGTATCAAAGGTCTACTACGCCCCGGGTTGGCGCATTGGCTACATGGCCTTGCACGACCCTCAACGCCGTCTCACGCTCGTGCGCGACGGACTCGAGCGGTTGTTGCGTTCTCGCCTCTGTGCCTCCACACCGGCTCAGATGGGGTACTTGGCGGGCCTCGAGGGTGATCGTGGATGGATGGAAGTGTACGCCCAACGCGTGCAACAACAGCGGGACCATTGCCTGCGTCGCATTCAGGGCATCGATGGTCTTGAGGTCGAACACCCCGGTGGTGCGTTTTACATGTTTATCCGATTGACCGACGAGCGGTGGGCAGCGGACGACAAAGCCTTCGTGCTCGACCTTCTTCACGAAGAGCACGTCCTCCTCGTTCACGGCAGTGGGTTCTCACCCGACCTCGGAAAGGGCCACGTCCGGTTGGTGTACCTGGCGGACGTTTCGGTTCTGGACGAAGTCTTTGACCGCATTGACCGCTTCCTGAAAAAGCACCGCCAAGGCTGATTATCGCAGGAATTTTCATGAATCATCGCAGTGGGCGCTGNGCATGGACCGATGGGTGCCACGGGTCATGTTGTTGGCGGCAGCCATCTGCCTTGTTCCAACGGCGTCNGCTGCCACCGTGTCAACCTCAACCGACCTTTCGCTCAACACCTTGGCACCGTTGCTGTGTGCNTTGGTCATTGCTTTCTTTGTTCGGCGATGGTTCATCCCTCAACAGCTCAAGAATCTGCAGGTGGCTTTTGAGATTGAAGACGACCTTTACGAGGTGCACCGAATCACGAGAACCTTGCGAGATTCACGACGCTTGTTGAGGGCCAACCGGGTCGGCTACGGCGTTTTGTTGTACATGATGGGTTTAACCGGCGTACTCATATTGATTTCCGAACTGTTGTTCGATGCTGCTGTCTTTGCAGAATTTAACCTCTACATCATCGCTGGCCTCATTTTGATTCCCGTGGCGATTTCACCGTGGGAGTCGCTCAACAGTCAACTTGCTTCCCGCCAGCGAGACGTTCGTTCATCGGTTGGGACCGACTTGGTCCGTCGCGTGGTCACGCTGGCGTTTTTGGTGATCATCACGCTGCTGGTTCTCGCTTACGGTATCCAAATCGAAGGCACCCTCACGCCCACATGGCTGGCCTTTGCGATGTTGACCTTCATGGCACCGACCATCTTCGCCTATGGACGCATCATGGGGGCGTCTTGGAACATGTTGCTGATCAACAAATGGAGGACGACTCGAGGTCGCAAAAACCCGATCGATCCTGACAAAAACGGGTTGCTCGGTCGGTTGTTCTCGTTGTTGCTCGTTCTGTTCCTGCTCACGATGCCCATCACCGCCCTCAACGGCATTCTCACGGTTTTTTACGTGATGATCAACAACCCTGCCAACGCTGAGGAGGTGTTGAACTTCGGCGGCATCATCGGTTACTCCATTTACGTCAGGATTGACCTGATCTCTGAATTTTTGTTCCACTGGGAGTTCATCAAATCGCTCCCTCAATTCCTTTCACTCTACCTCACCCTCAACATCGCCATCGTCGGGTTGGCGTTTATTTTCGAACTCACGCGAAACCTCATCCTCGGCGGTCAATCGTTTGGTGGAATGTTCGGCGTCGTGTTGGACACACCGCGTGAAATTCGAGCGGAAAAAGCCGCTCAGGCGCGCCAGCTGACGTTCGCTTTTGCGGGATTCTCGGGCTACACCGTCTTGCTCCTTATTTTGGTGTGCTACAAAGAGTTCGGGGACCTGATGCCTTTCACGGGCACCTTGGAGGCGAACGATTTCGATGAAGAGATGCGATTGTTGACCGTCTGGCTCTTCATCGCCGTCGGTCAACTCATCTTCCTCATGACGTGGTTGTTGTCCATCAGCAAGTTCGGGCACTTGACGCGACTCCGATTCGACCTCAATCCGGACGAGCGCCGAGAAGGTGCCGTTCTTCTCGAAGGCGGCGACCGATTGCAAAACCTCGTTGAGAACGCTGCTTACAACGAGGACCTCGACATGCTGATTCGAATTCAAACCCATGAGTTCCCGGGTGACCAGGCGCTGATACGGCAAGAGCAGTCCCGTGCCTCCATGTGGGAGAAGGCCTTGCGTGGCCTGTGGCCGCAGGCGATTGAAGAAAGCCGGAAACTGCTGGCACAGAGCGGTGGCGACAACGACGAGGCACGCATGCTCATCGCCACCGGATACATGGCCTTACGAAGGCTTGACGCCGCCCGGGAAGCCCTTCACGGTTTACAACAACCCGAAGGCTACGACGAGCCAGAAATCCTGTCGTTTGTGTGCGAGTGGCTTGACCCGTGGCGCGGGACCGTCACTGAGGATGATTTGTGGGACTGGGAAAACAACTCCACCATCGATTACATTCAGCAGTTGCAACGGATGATGAAATCATGGAAACCGCAGCCATCGGAAATGGTGCTCCACAACGACAAACTCACACAGACCGGTCAACTGACCATGGTGGCGTTGTTGCGGGCTCAGCGGCGTTACGACGAGGCATTGGACCTCGCGCTCTCCTTGGTTCGGTCCGACCCCATCGGCGTCCGTCCAAGGATCGCCGTTGCGCTGTGTCTGCTCGACACGGGCCAGTGGCACGACGCTAAATCCGTGCTCGATGAGATCATCAAAAGCGACAGCAAAGATCCGAGGGTGCAAGCGCTCGCCGTCATCTTTGGCTACGGTACAAAGGGCCGGGAACACCTCGAGGTTTCGCTTTTGCTCGATGAGGAGAAAGAGATCAGGAAGTGGATGGACGTTGCTCCTGTCAACGCCTACGCAGCCGTTCTCCAAAAGGGCGGGTTGGACGAGGCCATGAACGCCAACGTCCTCATCGCTGCCCACGAAGCCACCCGACGGGCGGTCGCACCCCGCTACTCGTCCGGAATCCTCGCCAGCATCTTCCAATACCTCGTTCTCCTGCCCATCTGGTTCGTGTTGGGCATCTTCGTCTATCAGGAGGTGGGGGATGCTGAGGGACTGACGGTGTTGGGTGCGCTGCTGTTCCTCAACTACTCTTATCGCCGTGTCTCAAGGCAACAGGAACACCTGATTCGTCATCGAGACCAGCGTGGCATGATCAAGTACGCACGGCGACTTAAGCGGTACAAAGCCGTCCCGCAAGCCAGTAACATTCCCATCGGTAATCACCTGTTGCTGGGAGGTATACTCGTGACCGTCAACGGTGTGGTCCTTGACATTGGCTATCCAGCATGGATGTTCGAACGTCTTCCAAAGGAGCCTGAAAAGAAAGTCCGTCAACGGCTACGCAAGCGCGGTATCGCCCTTGAGAAAGCAAAAACACCCCGCGTCTCACCGTTGGGGAAGGCGTGGTGGCTTAAGCGTCCAAAAGAGCACACGGAAAGCGGTCCGTTGTTGGAGCGTGCCATCGGTCCAGTCGCCTATCGAGGTCGTACCAACTACGTCCGAAAGAAGGAACCTCAAGCCCTCAACGACGCCGCTCAGGGGAAGGAAACACCGCTGCAGAAACGGTTTATTCCGAGGAACACCATCCGCAGCGAGCGCAGTTGATACCTCAGGCCAGCGGTTGACGAGGGTTCAAAGACTGAACGGGATGTTCCCCTGTTATGTCCCAACAACCCGGGGGTTGGCCTGCCGCCTCAAACCACCTTGAACTGGCCGACACCGTACGCCGCGCCGTGCAGTCAAGCGGCGAACTTTACCGACACGGTTGGGGGATGATTGCCTCTGAAAACATCGTCTCCCCTGCCGTACGGGACATCGTAGGAAGTGATTTGCACGGACGGTACGCCGAAGGGCTTCCTGGGAAGCGATACTACCAGGGTTGCGATGATTTCGACACCATCGAAGCGCTCGGGATCGACCTTGCTCAGCAGGTGTTCGGTGCAGCCTTTGCCAACATTCAATCCATCTCCGGAACGGTTTCAAACATCGGTGCGCTCAAGACCCTCGCCAAACCTGGTGATGACATCACGGCGGTTTCAACGGCGGACGGCGGTCACATTTCGCACGCACGCATGGGTGCGGTGGGGTTGCGCGACCTGAACCTGACCACGTACCCGTGGGACGAAGAGCGCATGGAACCCGACGTCGATGCGGCCTGCAAAACCATCCGTGAGGTCCAGCCCAAGGTGGCGCTGTTCGGTCAGTCGGTGTTCCTTTTCCCGACCCCGCTGGAAGAGATGGCTTCAGCGGCCAAGGAAGTCGGTGCTTCAGTTCTTTACGACGGGGCCCACGTCCTCGGCCTGATCGCCGGCGGCCAATTCCAAGATCCCCTTCGAGAAGGTGCAGACCTCATGACCGGATCGAGCCACAAGACGTTCCCTGGCCCCCAAGGTGGATTCCTCCTCTCGTCTTCGGAAGACCCAGCCTTTCACCGCCGGCTGAACAACGCCATGTTCCCCGGTGTGGTTTCATCCTACCACCTGCATCACGTTGCTGGGAAGGTGATGGCCCTCGCTGAATTCATGGAATACGGGGAAGCCTACGCTCGCGACACGGTGGCCAACGCCCAAGCCTTTGCAGCTGCGCTGGCAGGTGAAGGGTTTGACGTGTTGGCCGAGAGTCGAGGCTACACCGCATCGCATCAGGTCCTCACACGCCACGGCGAGCTTGATTCAGGCGCCGGCGCGAAAGCGGCCCAGCAACTGGAGCGAGCCGGGATCATCACGAACATGAACATGCTACCGGGAGACACCAAAGCCCTCTCACCCTCCGGATTACGGCTCGGCGTGCAGGAACTCACCCGGGTGGGGTTCACTCCCGACGACATGGAGGAGGTTGCCCGCTGTTATGCACGAGTCCTGTTGCACGAAGAGGATCCTGCCAAGGTCCGGCTTGACGTTCACGCGTTGAAGGACCAACACCAAACCGTCCGCTACTGTTTCAACGAAGATGAGCGGTCCGGATATCCGGAATAGGTTGGGATCTTGGTGGAGACCAACGGCCACCTCGATGCCTTCACGTTCCGAACTGACGGGCTGTTCTTTGATCCGCAGCACCACGCCTGTGTTCTGATGGGAACGGTGGAGTTTGCGTCCTTCTGGCATGCCTTTGACGGATGCTTTTCGTCCCCGCTTGGCCGTAAACTGATATACGCCGCCACCGATGCTGAGGAAACCATGCTGCGCCAGCGCGAGGATTTTCAGTACGGTCGCTGGTTTGGCCGTCGTCGCGTCCAAGCGAATCTTCGCCAACGCAGCCACCGCATGGGGTGGGGCCGGTTTGAGGACGAGCACATTCTCATGCCCGCCAACGATGCCATCACCGTTGGTCTGTTTCTGGCCCACCGTGAACACACGGCCGGTCAGCGGTTCAACCTCGAGTGGAATCAACGTACATCCGAGCGCATTGATGTGGTGCTGCAACCAAAGGAGGGAGAGATGACCCCGGTCCCACCGGTCGAACCCTTCACTTGGCTTTCATCTGGACTGGAAGGGGACGTCCCAAAGGCATCCCTGACGTTGGACCTCGATCATCGTGGTTCAACCTTGTTTAACGGGCAAGCACGCTCGTTCTTCCTCCCGGTGTCGGTGATTCAACGGCTCCTTGACGGGTTGCGAGGTCGTCCGACCACGGTTCCGGGTGACGTTGGTTCCAGCGAAGTCGATGCTGCCCTAGAAGAGCCGGATTTGTTCTTGGCCGTGGTCCACGCTTCGTTTGAGGCCTTCCGGTCGACCGACCAACCGGTCTACTTGCAACGCGGCGAGGATTGGGGAGGCCATCTTTCCCAGCAGTTCACCCAACGGGGTTTTGGCCGTGTAGAGGTTCTCCAAAGCGTCCTCGACGGGGCTGACTCCACCGTGTTTCGCGTCCAATCACCGCTCCCCGCAGTGGTGGCTGGGTCGGTGCTCGCCATGTGGTGTCGCGCCCACGGGAAACGCCCTGAGGCTTCGTTTTCCCAGGTTGATGAATTCCTCACCGTCACCGTGCGTGAACCCCGGGTCAATTACGACTGAAAAAACGAACAGAAACGCCACACGGGGTTTCAATCCCCTGCTCATCTTTGGTCAAGGTTCATAACCGAAACAACGCCTCGCAGAACTCGCACAACCGTGCCGGGTGTCACTCATGAGTCTAAATCACAACCAAATGGCATACGTGGCAATTGTTTCAACCCTCATTTTTGGGTCGCTTTTTGTCGGTGTTTCAGGTTTCTTCCAAACCAGCGAGGACATCGGCGGATTCGAAAGCGCTGTTGAAGAGGACATCCGAGGCGATTCGGAGGCCACCTTGGCCGCCATCGACACCGACGGCGACGGTCTTTCGGACAAACTTGAGGAAACTCAGTACGGGACCGATGTCAACGATCCGGACACCGACAACGACGGGATGAGTGACGGATGGGAAGTCCAACACGGCCTCAATCCTCTCGACAACGGTGAGTCGGAAGACATCGAGGTCGATCCCGTCCAAAACGATCCAAATGAGGCCCAAAAGGAAAACGAAACCGAATCCTGGCCCGACCCCAACCAAGGCCCGAACGGGGACCCTGACCGAGACGGGTTGACCAACCAAGCCGAACAAGAATTGGGTACAGACCCGCAGCGGGCGGACACCGACAACGACGGCTTGAACGACCGCTGGGAATCCCTCTACACGACCAGCGTTCAGACCCCCGGTGGCGAGGTCACCCTGTTCAACCCGCTTGACGGAAACTGGGACTGCCTGCTTCTGGACCAGGCCATGGTCGACGCCCTCGAGAGCCGATTCAACGGTGAGAACGGAATGGCCGAATGGGACGACCTCGCTTCCAACGACCGACATTCCTGCGACATGGTGCTTGACACCGACGACGACGGGTTGGCCAACTTCGAGGAAGAAGCGTTTGGTACCAACCCCACGGCTCGGGACTCGGACATGGACCTCATCGACGACATCGTTGAGGTCGCCAACGAAACCATTGCGCTCTTTGTTGGTATGGGCGAATCTTGTAACGAACCTCTACTCCAATCCGTCGCACGGGTTGGACCGTTCTACGGTGTTGACCGAAACTGGTTCATGATGGACATGGACGGCGACGGTTTGCTGAACGGTCCGTCTGACTGGGACACGGACGGCGACGGCATGCCTGACGGATTTGAATACTGCTACTCTGATTCAACCATGGCCCCCAACCCGGCTTACGTGCTGAACCCTGCCAACGCCTCCGACGGCTACGGTGATTGGGACGAGGACGGAATGAACAACCTCGAGGAGTATCAAGTGGCGCAAATTTTCGGTGAAGGCAACTTTACGTCGCCCTGGCTGGAAGACACCGACCAAGACGAAATGCCGGACCAGTGGGAAGCATCCAATGGACTGCATCCACGCTCTGCAGCAAACCGAGATCAGGACCCTGACATGGACGGCTACGATCTCGACAACGACGGGCACGTCATGTACAGCGACCTCGAAAACACCGCCATCGTCAACACGGTTGACGTTGTTCTCGGCCAACAAGTCTCTGAAAACCAGCAGGTGGCGTCCGCTCGAATCACCCTCGCCGGTGGAAACCAGCAGGTCGTGCCGATGCGTGCACCGGTGGACGGCTACGTCTACGCCCTCGACGTGGTGGTCGGACAGAGCATCGAATCTCGCTTGTTCAGCTGGATGAACATCGTCGAGGAAGAAGAGCGATTCACCAACGTCATGGAATACAAGGCCAACGACCGAGACCAAGACGGTATCCTCGACGGCCGAAGCACCGATCCGCTGAACGCCGACACCGACGCCGACGGTCTGATCGACGGCATCGAAGTGATGGGTTGGGAAATCCTTGTTGTGAACCGCGGCGTTCAGCCGACGTGGGTCACCTCGGACCCCGGCCTTTACGACACCGACGCTGACGGTCTGTCCGACTATGCGGAATATTCCTCAACCTGCAACTTGGGCGGGTCAAATGCTTCCAACCCTGACACCGATTCAGACGGCCTCACGGACCTCGAGGAAGCAGGTGACAATTTCATGTGGGAAGGCGAGGCGTACTCCACCAGTCCCTGCATGTTCGACACGGACAACGACGGCCTTGAAGACGGCGAGGAAGTGGTGGCTGGCGCTGACAATTTCCTGACCCACGCTAACAAGTCCGACACCGATGACGACGGACTGGTTGACGGGCAGGAAGTGCTCTTTGTTCCTCGTCCGTTCCAAAACCCAACCAACCCCCTCCTGAACGACACCGACGGGGACGGCATGCTCGACGGTTGGGAAATGCAGGTCAAATCCGCCGAAGACAACACCAATTCGCACAGCCTTTGGGTGGCCACCTCCACGTGGGAGCGCCCCGGTTGTGAATCCACGCAAACCAACTCCTGCACCATGCAACCCGGCGGTTATGTTTGGCAGAACTGGCTTGGTGGCTTTGCGCTCGAGCCAAAGTTCCAGGTCAGCGAGATGAACCTCACCGGCTTCCAAATGCCGACCAACGCGCTTTGTGATGGGTGCAACGGCCGGTGGGCCCTCGACCCTTCACTCAGTTCCCTCAAGGACGACACCTTCGATGTGGACAACGATACGCTAGCCAACGGCATGGAAGCGCCCGACCGCTGGGACACCAATCCCGTCGACGACGATACCGACGGCGACCAACTCCCCGATGGCTGGGAGGTTTACTACTCGCAACTGGCCTTTGAAACCGGTCTGGCTGACAACGAAACCGTCGGTGTGTACGGCGCCCGTGGTGTGATGGATCCTGCCATGCCCGACAGTGATTTGGACGGCATCGATGACGGCTTTGAGGACCCTGACATGGACGGCCTGAATCGAAGCGGCCTCATCAAGCGATACTGCCCCGGCTACAACGACTCCACCAACTCCGAGTGCAACATTGACCCGGACACACCGGACGGTCAGCGCTTCTACGACAACCTGGAGAATTACACCAATTTCGAAGAGATGCAAAACGGTACCAACCCGATCACGAATGACACGGACGGCGATGATTGGAACGACGGTCCTGAGGTCTACTACCAGGACCACGACGACGACGGCATGGCAACGGGTTGGGAATACCACTTCCAGTTTGATCCGTTCGACGGGGCGGACCGTATGGTTGACACCGACGGCGACGGGCACGTGAACTTCTGTGAATACAAGTGGGACACGAACCCAAGGAACCCCGTTTCATACCCCGGTCAAGGTGAGTTGTGCGATCCGTTCAGCGACTGATGAGATCGGGTGATGGGCGCTGCATCCAAACCACGGACGCCATGTCGCAGTCTGGTTGCTTCTGGTCATCTTGATGGTCAACGTGCCTCAACAAGCTTCCGCCGAGGATTCATCCTCCACCATTACGGTGATGTTTCACCAGCCACACGGGACCCAAATGGAAGACATCATTCATCTCAACGGGACCTCAAATGCACCGCTCCGAAACGCCAGTTGGTCGGTGGTGAACATCTCTGGAGCCACGCCAACCACCGTGGTTTCAGGTCCTTATTTGACCACCGTACAACCGGTCTCAGAGGACGTGTTTGAATGGAATCTTACGGTTGAGGTAGGGAACCTCGATTGCACGTGTTTCGTCAGCATCGAGCACATTGACGAGGCCGGTCATCACGAAAACTGGCACGTTTTACTCTACCTCGGAACCTCCCATCACCGGCCTGTTTTCCTCGGTGAATGGAATCAGCGAGGTGTTCAGGGCCTGACATCAACGGAGGATGCCTCATCAAGCGAGTTGATCACCGAGTCAAGCGTCATCACCTACCCGATGGTGTTGGCACCCGGTAGCACCTCGATCACCATGGTTTCAGCCGAGTTGTGCGAGGCCCCTTACGGGGTATGTCTGGCGGAGCCTGTGGTTGTGAACGTACCCTTTGAATTGGTGGACGGCGACCTCCGGCTGACCGTCGCTCCGGGCAACATGAGCATGGACGAGGGCGTGTGGAACATGGCGTTCACGGCCGTGGACGAATTCCTTCGCTCCACGGGCGTCCAACGGACCTCCTTTGTGTACGATGCTTCACCGCCAACCGTAGCGTTGGTTGCTGATTCATCCGTGTTGGAACGTGAGGAATTCAATGTTTACGCCACCATCGAAGACGGCTACATCGGTGCGGAGTTCACCTACACGTGGACGATCGTGGATGACAACGATGTCCGCCGAGCGCCGAGCGACGCAGAGTTTGTCTCATCCAATCACTTGGTTTTGAATTTGACAAAGCAGGGTTCCTACACGGTTGATGTGGCCGTGCGAGATCGGGCTGGACTGACCGCTGTGTCATCCCTGAATTTCACGGTGCTGAATCAACCTCCAACGGCACGCATCAGCGTGGATGGACGTGTTTTCTCCGAACTCGGTCAGTTGACGGTGGATGAGAACGGTGGATGGGAAATCAATGGAAACCTTAGCACGGACAACGAACCGGTGGACTATCTTTGGGTGGTAAACGACGACCGATCATGGCGAGGGCTGGCTTCGCTCAATCAGGAGCATTTTGAGCAGGCGGGTGTTCATCGCGTGGAACTCATCGTCTTCGATGATGACGGGGCGACCCACTCCACGGTGTTGGAACTCGAGATTTTGGCCGCCGAAACCGAGGAAACCGCTGATTCACTCGCCTGGATTGGCGTGGTCCTTCTGGTGGGTGTTTTGGTTGGTGTTCTTACGGTGCGAAGACGTTCCTCGGGAACACAGTCGCTTCCAAAGTGGACGGTTTCGCCAACAACCTCGCACGAGCGAGAACCCGGTGCACCACCGCATCATGATGCAACGGTTGAAGAAGACGAAGCGCGAGGATGAATCATGTTCGCTGAAGCGTTGAAGCGTTTACCTTCACCACCCAAGCCTACGAGCGTGGAGGAACATCATGCACGCCAGGAACGACTCGCTGCACAGTTCCGCCAGGACGACCTCCTCGTTCTAGCATCACCTCCTCATGCCGTCCATTCCAACGATGTCGAGTACCCTTACCGCACGTCAAGCGACCTCATCTACCTCACCGGGTGGACGGAGGCTGAATCCGTCTTCGTGATGCGGTACGAGAACAACGGCTGGGTGTCGGCACTCTTCGTTCAACCAAAAGACACGCTCAAGGAAATTTGGGAAGGTCGCCGACCCGGCGTCGAAGGTGCAACGGCGGATTACGCCGTGCATGAGGCCTACAACAACCATGAGATTGAGGACCGTTTGAACGTCTGGTTGAACGACGCTCGCCGCGTGTTCCACCGGGGAGGCATCAACCCCGAACTCGACCGCCTCGTGGAGACCGCCGTGCGACGACGAGACCGAGCGCGCCAGCATTTCGGCACCGGACCGGTGGCCGTTGAGGACCCCTCGAGCCTCCTCGCAGAACTTCGCCTCCGGAAATCTTCCTCGGAAATTGAACAGATGGTGTTTGCGAGCAAAGTTGCCAGCATCGCTCATGAACTGGCCATGAGGCACAGCCGAGAAGGCGTGACAGAATACCAGCTGCAGTCCATTATTGAGGGCTTCTTCTCCTATGCGGGAGCATCCGGTTGGTCGTACCCCTCCATCGTGGGTTGTGGTGAGAACGCCACGATTCTTCACTACACGACGAATCAAGACGTCTGCGGGGACGATGAAGTCATTCTGATTGACGCCGGCGCAGAATTCCGTGGCTATGCCAGCGACATCACACGCTCTTGGCCGATCTCTGGCCGCTTTACCGACTCACAGCGCGAAATCTATCAGATCGTGTTGGATGCCCAACTGGCCGCCATTGATGCCTGTCAAGTGGGGAACCTCTACACCGACCCGCATGATGCTGCTCGTACCGTCCTTGCTGAAGGCTTGATTCGCCTCGGTGTGATCTCCCAATCGTTGGACGAGGCGTTGGACCCCGAGACGGGCGACCTGCGAAAATGGTACATGCACAACACCAGCCACTGGATCGGCCTCGACGTCCACGATGCAGGTGTGTACAAACCCGGCGGCACCCCTCGTGTCCTTGAGCCAGGTATGTGCCTCACCATCGAACCCGGCCTTTACTTTGGTGCTTGGCGACCAGATGTCGATTGTCCCGAGCGCTACGCCAACATCGGGATTCGGATTGAAGACGACGTGCTCATCACGACCGATGGCCCTGTGGTGTTGACGGCTGATTGTCCCAAATCGATTGACGACATCGAGAACATCGTCGGTCAAGACCTTGCGTGAGTTGGTTCTGTGCACTGGAAGGATGTTTTGCAACGGCAGTCCCAATGGACGAGGGAAGGCGCTGCTGCCCATCGGCTCAGTCCAGAAGAAGCCGTCGTTCTCTACAACGATGCTCCGCTCCATTCACTCATGGCGGCTGCTCATCAGCGACGTCTGCAAATGCATCCATCCGGTGAAGTGACGTACCTGGTGGATCGCAACATCAACTACACCAATGTCTGCACGATCAACTGCCAGTTTTGTTCGTTTTACCGCCCTCCCGGTCACGAGGAAACCTACACGCAAACCTATGAGGAGATTTCACAACGCATCGCCGAACTGGAAGCCATCGGTGGCTCTCGAATTCTCATGCAGGGTGGCGTCAATCCCTCGTTGCCCATGTCGTGGTACACCGACCTGCTGCGCCACCTCCGCAACGAACATCCTGAAATTGACTTGGATTGCTTCAGCCCCATTGAAATCGAGGGGTTGGCTGACGTGTGTGAGATGACCACGCTCGAGGTGCTGAAGGTACTCCAAGAGGCGGGCATGCACGGTTTGCCGGGTGGTGGCGCCGAAATGCTGGTGGAGGACGTGAGAAAGGATGTTTCTCCCAAGAAAGGCTCACCTGCCAATTGGCTTCGAGTCATGGGTGAGGCGCAGTCGCTGGGGTTGACNACCAGCGCCACCAACGTCATCGGTTTTGGTGAAGACAACGCCGCCCGCGTGGAGCACATGGAGC
Source organism: Methanobacteriota archaeon (assembly GCA_002725275.1). Next base: position 49,900 of record PBOE01000003.1, on the reverse strand, counting down.
GCATTCGCGAGCTTCAAGACCGTTCGCTCAACCAACACGGCATCGGATTTACATCCTTTATCGCATGGCCGGTTCAGTTGGAGGTCAACTCCTTTGGTCGACGGAACCGAGGGCAAAACAAACACGTCCTCGGCGCTGGGTCTTCCGAATACCTCCGACACGTTGCCGTTTCACGTTTGTTCCTTGACAACGTCGAACACATTCAAGCGTCATGGCCAACGATGGGACTCGCTGTGGCCCAAATGGCCTTGCTCGGTGGGGCCGACGATGCCGGCTCAACCATGATGGAAGAAAACGTGGTGTCGGCATCAGGCACCAGCAAACTCGATGCCTCGGAGGTTGAACTTCAATCCACCATCGTGCGAGCGGGTTTTTCACCGGTTCGACGGGACAGCGATTACAACCGCCTGGAGACGCATCTGGTCGTTCCTCGTCTTGAGGAGTTGGCGTCGCCGCCTCCAGCCATCACGTCGTAGGTCCGTAGAAGACGATCCATACCACGGCACGTATGTTTCTGCCACCGTTGCCAATGCCGTCGGAGGGTGTGTATTCCTGGCCGTTGTAGAGGCCGCGGTACTCCATGTGATTGGTGTTGTTGGTCGAGTTGTCAACCCAGTCGGTGATATCGTACCGCCACTGCTTGACGTCCTGACCGGCGCACCATCCCGCTCGGCCAAACGGCCACGAGCCGAATTGATTGGCAACCACCCCGTTGTTGACCTCGTTTTCACAACCCTCCCTGCTGTAGACGATGGGATGCCACTCGTAGGTCGTGTGCTGACCCATGGTGTAGTGGTGCTGGTGATCGCAAAATTCAGCGCAGTTTGCATTGTCCTGATTGAAACCGTGGCCGGTGATGGTGGCGACGATTTCAACGCTGGTCGCTTGTGGAGGCACNGTGAAATTCAGTTGTCGAGTGTATTTTGTTTCGTCGTTGTAGGTGCCGTCAAACTGACCCCCGCTGAAGGCGTACGTGGCGTTGACCGCTCGGGTTCCACTCCCCCAGTTGCTGAACAGGAANGTCACGGTCAAATCGCCTTTGTTCGCACCGGCGTACTTGAATCGGCGATCCTCCCCGTCGTTGAGCATGAACAGGTAGGGCGAGATGTCNGTGAGCCACATGCCTTCTCGCCCGTAGGTCGTGATCCATCGAACCGACTCGGTGTTGCAGANGGAATCGTTGTCCCTGTCGCAAATGAAGAGGTAAGCGAGGTAATCCCACTCATGGCAACCGCCGTACGTGCCGTCGGACTTCTGGTACCGATTGGTTCGCTCGTAGCACGCATGCTCGTGGTAAACCTCCAGAGTGTCGTAGGTGGAGAGGTCGTTTGGTAGGTCAAACGTGGCGTTGGTGAACGAGGAGTATCCACCGCCCCAGCCCCCGGTGTGGCGCTGGAAATCCATCACGGACACCGCATGAACGGCCGGGTCCAATTCTCGTACTTTCGTAGGGAACTCCGCTACCCACTGGTTGGGCTCAAACGAAAGGTGGTAGGGGTCGTTGGATTGCGTCGTCCAGGCATAAAGCGAGCCGGTTTCTCGAGCCAGTTGGAATCGGTCGATGCCCATGAAGAAGGGGTTGTTGAACGAGCCAATCATCGATCCAATGCCACCGCCGAGGTTGCTGGCGTCGATGTCAATGTAGTGAATTCGGTCGTCCCAGTGGGCCTCTTCCGAGGTGGTTAATCCAGCGAGCACGGCGTTTCGTTGCTGGATCACATCGTTGTGGTAGCTGTTGTCAAACGAACCGTAGAACAAATGCGTATTGAGGGGGAGATTCCGAATGAATTTCCCGGGGTTTTGACCCCACGTTGCAGCGTTGCTGTTTCCGTTGGCATCCGTGTACTTGAACATGAAAAAGTAAACGTCGTGACCCGTCCAGCGATTGTTAAAATTGAACGTTCCATTGAGGGTTGGGAAGGTGAATTGTGGAACCACCTGCATCGGTCCGTCAAGGCTGCTTGCCGACGTCCACGCAATGGGGTTCTGCACCACGGCACAGCCGACGGCATCAACGGTCCACCGGTCGGGTGATTGCGGACACTGGTCCACGTTCGCAAAAACACCGTCGCCGTCGATGTCTGCACACCCGACGTCGTTGACGTCAAGACCGGTCGGCGTTCCTTCGCACTGGTCCACGAAATCGTTCACCCCGTCAGCGTCCGAGTCCCGCTCGACGGCTGCGCACCCGACGTCATTGACGTCCGTAGCGTTGATGGGCGTTTTCGGACAAAGGTCAAGCACGGCTCCGGTGGCGTTGACGTCGTTCACGCCGTCGTTATCATCGTCGTCATCTTCCGTGGCGTCCTGGCACCCGTCGTTGTCCCAGTCGCTGTCACTGTCCGAGACCCAGTCGGCTACGCCTTTGGCGCACATGTCGGTTGTGTCATCGTGGTCGTCGTTGTCGTCGTTGTCGTCTTCATCCAAATCGGAGCAACCGTCGTTGTCCCAATCGCTGTATCGGTTGGAGAACCATCCTTTCCTGCCCACCGGGCACAGGTCGTCCACGTCCATGACGCCGTCGTTGTCGTCGTCGTTGTCTTCATCAGCGTCGTGGCAACCGTCATAATCGTAATCGGCAGATGGCGTGCTCACCCATCCGTAGGATTCTGGACACAGGTCGTACGTATCAACGATGCCGTCGTTGTCATCGTCCTCGTCTTCGTCGTTGTCCCTGCATCCGTCCTGATCGCCGTCGGTGGCCATGGTCGATTGCCAGCCGTCATCGGCTCCGATGCCCGTAGGGCACCGGTCGTTGGCGTCTTGAACGCCGTCGCCGTCTTGGTCGTCGCCGGCGCCTTCGATGATGACCTGCGTAGCAGAGGTATCGCTCGCCGTTGCGAACCTACCGCAGTTGGCGAGGGTCGTGATGGTGTGGGACTCGGTGGCTTCCGTGAAATCGACGAGGAGCTTCCATGCACCGTCCGCATTCAGGGCAATCGAGCCGTCGTTTCCGTCTGAAATCGTGTACGTGACCGTGCATGAATCAAGGTACGGGTGGTCAACACTTCCCTCAAACCACACCACGTTGGGCTCCTCCAAGACCAATCGACTGGGCGTGGTCAGTACGGGAGCTGGTTCATCAGGCGGTGTGACCGTGAGCGAGAGCACCATGGACTCCACCGGGGGCGTCAGCGTGGACGTGCCTGCGTTTACAATGGTGATTGAAATCACGTGTTCACCCGTCAAGGTGGGTGTGAAGGCGAGTTCAAGACCAATGTCATTTTCGACCCACTGAACATCCTCAACCGGCGAAAAATCAGGGCGCAGGACCTCATAGCCAACCGTCCATTCGCCTTGACCAATTTGCTGAATTCCGAGCGTAAACGACGCCTCTTCACCAAGTTGAACCGTGGTCGGTGCCACGATCCATGTGGTCTTCAGTTCGTATGAATCCGAAGCCTCCTCTTCGATGTCCGGGGCAGGTTCTGTGGCCCCCAAACAACCGGCGAGCGCCATCACGGCCACCAAAAAAAGCGCAGAGACACGACGGGCTTCCATGTGGTTTGGTGGGCTTGAACGCCTTTGAATGTGTTGTTTATGTCATGTCGAGTTCACTGCGGCCGTCGTGAAGTGGGACATCATCAAGTTGGCTGAAGTCTTGACCGTGTGCGACCTTGAGGGGTTGAACCCAGAGAAGCGCACCGCCCTGCTTGCGGTCGATCCGCAAGATGCACTCCCAATGCACGCGTAGAAGGTCGGTGTGCACCGAACCCGGCCATATCGGCGTGGGTGGCTCCAACACCAGAGGTTCCCCCTCAACCCAGCGTTGTGGTTCACCCTGGACCATCAGTCGCATCGGTCGGAGGAACAGGCCCCCTTTGACCTCTTTCAATTCCATTGGTGCATCTTCCCCGCCGGCTGTTCCATCGTCAAGGCCCACCTCCCAGTGGTGGGGCAACTCCGTGGAGAGTCCGGGGGGCGGTTGCCGTCCAGGGTCTCGGTTGAGGGTGGTCAGAAGGGTCTCACGTGATGGGGGGAGAACGCCGACTCGGAGGATCGCGTCCACGTGGTTCCACGTGCTGTCCCATTCAGGAAATTCCACGTTCACCAACAACGGTTCATCCGCTTTGCTGGGGCCAACAAACGAGACGATGGGTGTATCCAGATCACGCTTGAGGAACTGATTTTGCCGGCGAAGTTCACTCAGGTTTGCAAGCACCCGCAACACCAGGGGGGCGAAGATCAGGGGAACGACAAACACTGCCAACGCCGGATAGTCAAGTAGACCCCAACGGACGGTTTCCAAGCCGTAGACCGGGAGGTTGAGCCACTCCAGAACAGGTGAGATGAACAGGTAAAACAAACTCGCGAGGAGAACCACGACCACACCGTTGATGAACTGACGCAGGATGTTGTGAATCGGGTTGGGAATAAGGTACCAGCCTCGCCGTTGACGTTTGACGAGGCGAACGTACGGACCGTCCTCGAGAACATGTTCTCGATGCTCGGCGTCCAACGGCTGCCCGTCGTAGAGGTAGCGTCGTTCCATGAGCCACCCTTGGTCGTCGCCCAGACGGAATGCGGGCGGCATGGCGGCCAGTGCTGATTGGGCATCATTCACCGAATCAAACCGCCCCACCTCGTGGTCTTGTTCAGCAATGGGAAGCGCATTGGGTTCCCAGCGTGCTGCTTCAAACGGAGGGTACCGAATTCGATGTTGCTCGATGAGGGGCTTCATGGTGCGACCTCATGAAAGCAACAGACGAACGCCAGCCTTGAGCGCAAGAGGGCGGAAGGCAGGCACTTGTTTGAGCAACGCCATGCCGAGCGGAACGGGTTTTTCGATGTCGCCAATGGCGTTGATCAAACTCAGCGTTTCTGGGTGAGCGAAGTTGATGAAATGCTTGTCCAACACCTCGTCGGTGCAGTCGCTCACGAGCAGGTTACGCAGCGCTCGTGCACGGTCTTGTTCTTTTTTCATCACGCTCCATGGGTGCTTGGTGATGGCTTTGAGGTCTTTTTCAGTGAGACGATTTGAGCGAACGGCGTCCGCCAGCGCTTCGTGGACGCATTGGATTTGGTGAAAGCCAGGACCGATCCCACCACCGGTGGTCGGTTTCGCCATGCCTGCAGCGTCCCCGAGGAGGATGACACGGTCCTTGACGGTCTTTTTGACCATGCCCGATGGGACCGGGCCGCAATACCTTGCAATTTCTTGCACGTTTTCGAATCGGTCCTTCCACAACGGGTGATCGATAAGGTCCTGATAACAGGATTCAATGCTTCGTCCGTCCAAGCGGTCAGCGGTGGACCAGAGGCCGATGCGATGGGTGCCAAAGCCAGAGGGGATGACCCAAGCAAAAAACCCGGGAGCGATGGAACTGCCGCTGTACATTTCCAGCCATCGGTCTCGCCCTTCATAGCCAACAACCTCCGTTTGGAAGCCGATCATGAGTTCTTTGGGGCGCCCCATCTTGAACGTGCGACGCGTCCAGCTGTGTGCGCCGTCCGCACCGATGAGCAGTTTGGTCGTGAGGTTCACGATTTCCTCGTTTCGCTTGACGCTCAGACGGACACCGTGTTCTTCAGGCGTGGCCTCGAGGGGGACGCAGTTCAACCAGAGCTCAGCACCCGCTTCCATGCCCTGTTGAACGACGTATTGATCAAACCGTTTCCTGCACACAACATAGGTCCGCAGCGTGCCTTCCGTGCCCACCGGAACAAGGGTTCCGCTGGGCCCGTGAATCAGCGCCCCGTCGACCTCTTCAAGGACGGTATGGTAGCCTTCCACCACGTCCATCGCACTTGGCGTGACCAGGCCTGCACACTGAAACGGTCGACCGACTTCCTCGTGTTCTTCCAACATGAGGACGCGCAATCCGTCCTGGCTGAGGAGCGTGGCTGCACGCCCACCGACGGGTCCTGCGCCGACGATGACGACGTCGAAGTCCCACTGGTCCATGCTTTTGGCTCGGGGAAGGTATTGTTTCAATCTTCCTTCCACTTCGCAGCCGCTCAGGAGCGTTTTGCGAACTTGTACCCGACGGACTGATTCTTTTTGAGGTACAAAGAAGCACTGAACGGGTTGTTGGTTTTCTTCGAGATAAAGTCGTCAAATGGACCCACGGAGCCGGTTTCGATGAGCGTCTTGGCTTCCTCACGAGTGATGTCACGTTTTGAGATGCACCGTTCGAGGTGAATTTTGCAGTCGGTTGAGCTGTCTTCTGTGGTGTAGTGGGTTTCGGTTTCTACAATGTTGGCTTTGGTTTTGGGGCAAACGGCCACGACGCCGGGGACGACCGGAAAGCGCTTGGCGTCCGCCGCAGCGGCCCGGGGCGGAAAGTCATACGTGACACGATTTTTCTCCAGTTTAAGGAAGGCGTTGAACGGCTTGTTNCTCCGNGANGTAAAATCCTCCAGNAGGGTGGATTTGCCATCCGTGAAGATCGGCTTGGCTTCCTCGGGCGTGATCGGTCGCTTGCACATGATGTTCTGCATGCCTCTAAAGGTGCAGTCCGGGTTATCGCACAGGTACGCCGTCGTTGTGATTCGGATTGAGCCTTGGTCGCAAACAGGACACGGGCACAGGACTTCGTCATCCGCTGTCGCTTCTCCGGAACCTGAACCCTTGCTGACAACCTTCCCGGTCTTGGTGAGTTCGACCGAGGTGTCGTAGCCCTCGCCGGCTTGTGAGTAAAAGCCGTGCAGGTTTTCTAACGAACCGTTTTCGATCAGTCGAGCCGCCGTGATTCGGTCAAACCAACGGCCTGAGGTGTCTTTCCAAAACACAAACGAGCACCCTTTGTCCCTTCCTTCGTTGTGTTCACACTGGTAGGCCAGCGTGTTTTCCTTCACCTCGCCACCGCATGAGGGACAAGAACCCAAGCTTGGCTCCTCNAGGTAGAGGGTGTTTCGGTCGTGGTCTCGAATGCGGTCCACCATGCTTTTGGTTTGCTGGATGATTTTCTCCATGTAGGCCTCCATGGTCTCTTCGCCACGTTGAACGGCCAGGAGGGAGGCTTCCATGTCGCCCGTCAGTTCTGGCGACGTGATCCACTCCACAGGAATGCGGCGGAGCACATCGANCATACGAATGCCGTGCGGGGCTGCGCTGATGGTACCGTTCCGTGAGCGGCGGATGTAGTTGCGATTCAGCAACTTTTCGATGGTGTCAGCCCTGGTGGCGGGTGTGCCCAGGCCTTTTTCTTTCATCGCGTCAGCCAACTCATCGTCATCGATGTGCTTACCTGCATGTTCCATGAGTTGGAGGAGACTGGCTTCCTTGAGTCGATTTTTGGGCTTGCTCATCTCCTCTGAAAATTCATGGGAATCGAGCGTAGCGTCGCAGGGGTTTGAGGGGAGTGTACCCCACCCTTCGGGTACCTTATCCTTCTTGGGAACAACGGCGCGCCATCCCGACGTGGCCAAAGCCTCCACTTCTTTGAGGAACTGATGCCCGCTTTTGGTGGTGATTCGCTTGGTGACCGTCCACTCTGCAACCGGATGCCAGGAGGCCAAAAAATTCCGCGTGATGAGGTCGTACAACTTGGCGTGATCGCCTCCGAAATTGGTGGGCGGGGTTTGGCCCGTCGGTACGATGGCGTAGTGGTCGGAGACCTTGGCGTTGTTGAAATTCCGCTTGGCGTTTGATAGTCCGTCCGCTTGAAGTCGCTTGACNTGTTCGGTGTAATCGCCTTGTCCCCCGAGTTGGTCCAGTGTTTTTGCGACCGTTTCGTGCATGTCTTCGGGAAGGTGTTTTGAGTCGGTCCTCGGGTAGGTCGTGAGTTTGAATTTATCGTACAGATCTTGAGCAACACCCAGGGTTCGTTTNGCCGACCACGACCACAAACTGTTGGCCCTCTTTTGGAGGGTCGTGAGGTCAAAATTGAGCGGCGGTTGTTCTTTTTTTGTCCGCTGGCGTTCTTCGGTTTGGAAAGCTTCGTCGCTCGCAAGGATGGCTTCAATCGAATCTTTTTCTGCTGCGTCCATGATGCGGTGCGCTTTGTATTCTGGTCGTTCTGGNTCGTCCTTGTGCCCGGTTCGCTCCCAGCGTGCAGTCCACGTTGCATCTCCCGCCCGGAACGTCGCGTTAAGTTGCCAGTACGGCACCGGCACGTGGGACAGAACCTCCAATTCATGGTCAACCACCATCGCCAAGGTGGCGGTTTGCACGCGGCCGAGGGAGTTCGCTGAACGGTCGCGGTTTTGCGGGAGACGTGTGGCGATGCGTGAACCGTTCATGCCAATGATCCAGTCGGCTTGAGACCGTGAATAAGCAGCGTCGCTGAGTGCCTGATACTCATCGCCGGACTGACGGTTTTCAAACGCCTGCAGCATGGCGTCGTAGGTCATCGATTGCATCCACATTCTCGACGTGGGCGTTTTGGTCTTGGCATGCTGAACAATCGTGCGAAAAATGAGTTCGCCTTCCCTCGCAGCGTCGCAAGCGTTGACGATTTCAGACACGGATTTGTCCTTGATCAATTTGAGAATGGCGGAAAGTTGTTTTTTACCTCGGCCGCTCTTCGGTTTGTACTGGAAATTATCTGGAATAAAGGGCAGTCGGTCGACCGTTCCTCGCCAGTTTTTGAACGCAACNTCGTAGTCGTCCATGTATTTCAGTTCAAGCAAATGGCCGATGGCCCAGGTAATGATGATGTCATCGCTGTGCCAGTGGGTTTCGGTCTTTTTTCCCACGCCCAAGACGTTGGCAAGGTCCTCGGCAACGCTGGGTTTCTCAGCAATGATGACGATGGACATGTGTGAGAAGCCCACCGACGACCATACTTGAACCCTCCTTTACGATTCAAAGACAAGTCCTCGCGTGCATGAAATGTATCATTTCATGAGCGTTATTTTTGGGGAGACGACATTTGTTGCCGGCTCAGTGATTCGTCCCAAACGCCCTCGTCGTGGGGTCCACCGCACCCCAAACAACCCGGGTACCCGGCGTCGAGCAAATCTCCTGCAACGTCAGCGATGGCACGCCAACCGTCAACCGGATTCATCGGCAACCAAACGGTCTCNTGAGACGGCTCATCCAGCGAACANGCACCCAATTCAACCTCCAAGGCAGGCTGGAGGAAACCGATGCGCTGGTCCTCGACCGAATGATACAGCGGAAACGTCGTTCGAGCAGGTTGAACGTCAGCGAGCCGAAGAGCAAGGTCGTTCACTTCACCTTCCATCCATGCTGGACCAACGACACGGAGNTCNTCTGTTCGCAACACGATACGAGCCAATTCTCGAACCGCCGGCCAACGAGGGTCCGTAATTCGCATGGTTTCTCCCAGCCGGAGGCAAGTCTTGAAGGATGTCGTTAGGAAGCGCAAATCATGGGCGTTGGGTATCGATGGTTCGGACGTCCGCTTCTCAGGTTCCAAGATTCCGAAAAAGCCCACGGTCGCTCGTTGAGTCTCCTGCGCCTCTTTTCGGCCAACCCGTTGTCCCGGGCTGCGCTTCGTCTGATGTACAAACCGAGGGTAACCCTNCCGGTCACCCTTTTCGGCGTCCAGTATGACCACCCGTTCGGACTCGCAGCGGGCATGGACAAGAATGCCAAAGCATTGCTCGGCTGGGAAGCCACGGGGTTGTCCTTNGTGGAAATCGGCGGCGTCACCATGCTGGAACAGGCTGGCAATCCCAAGCCACGGATGTTTCGAGCCCCCCATGCTCAGGCCTTGGTGAATCGCATGGGGTTCAACAACAACGGCAGTGAAAAAATCAGGGCTGCTCTTGATCGGCACGTCAAACGCTACGGCAAACCGGGAGTCCCCTTGTGGGTCAACCTTGGAAAATCAAAAGTCACCGCGCTTTCGGATGCTCACGTTGACTACGGAACGACCCTGGAACGTCTGTGGGTCCATGGTGATGTGTTCGTTATCAACGTGTCATCTCCAAACACACCNAATCTTCGAGAGCTTCAGGANGACGAAGGTCTTCTTCGTATCCTTGCTCACTGCCAAGCCGTCAACCAGCGCATGGCTGATTCCAACGCTGGTGATGCCAAGCCCTTGCTGGTTAAACTTGCACCCGACATGACCGAAGAACAACTCGTCCACATTGCGCAGACCGCCAAGGCGAACGGTGCTGACGGTATCGTTGTCTCCAACACCACGGTGGGACGTCCTCCTTCGCCAGTCGGTAAGGATGGAGCGGTGTTCGAACAACAGGGCGGTTTGAGCGGCAAGCCGCTTAAACAGCGGTCAACCGAGATGATTGCAACGGTTCGTCAAGCGGTTGGACCGGANTGGCCGATCATTGGCGTTGGCGGCATCTCATGTGCTGATGACGCTTGGGAAAAAATTCAGGCCGGTGCCACCTTGGTGCAGGCCTACTCTGCGTTTGTTTTCGAAGGGCCTGCGCTCACAAAGGACGTCGTTCACGGTTTGGCACGGCGACTCAAACATTCACCGTACAGCACCGTTCAAGAGGCGGTCGGAAGCGCTCAGTCCTGAAAGAGGATTGTTAAGGGTGCGCCATTTGGTGGTATCATGTGGGCACGGCGGACCCGGGTGTTGGTCATTGGGGCCGTTCTCACCTTGGGTCTCTTGGCCACCGTTTTGCTGCAGTCCCCCGCTCCCACCCAAACGGTGGATGAATTGATGGCCGCACCCGGAGAGCACGTGAATCAGGAGGTTGCGGTTCGCGGTGAGGTACAGGACGGCACCATTGACAACTCCACCATGATGTTCGTTCTTGAGGGCGGCACNGCCGAACTGACGGTTCGTTTCACGGACGCCATGGTGTCAAACGGCCTCGATGACAACCGCACCGTGTACGCTGAGGGCACCTTACTGTACGAGGACGGTGCCTACATTTTCGAAGCGAGCGTCATCAAAACATCGTGCCCTTCAAAGTACGAAGAAGCCGCATCAGAAGAGGACTAACTCGTTGCGCTGCCTTGATATAGGCCAGCAAACGGGNAAGGGTCGGGATAGGTGGGGAGCTCGGCGTACCCTGCATCACAAATCGTCGTTATGGTGGACCGAACGCCTTGGGGCGGCGTAAGCGGCCGTGGGGTTCCCGTAGGCGGACGTTGATGTCTCGCCCCCACATGACTCGGGTGTCATGAACCGTCTCCGGAAGGAAACGGGGAGTGAATAACCGGGGGACTAGGTCAGGCCGGGAACGGAGCAGCCCTACCTGGGGCCATGGGTGCTGTGGGGATCCGGGATGGAGGAAGCCTGCGGATTTGGCCTTGCGAAGCGCACGTCCACCCTTGGCTCTCCCACCTCAAATGTCAAACACAACGTCGGCGTACCAGCCGGGGCCATCAAATGCTGGCACATCGTCCCACGGGCTGGACAACGTTTGACCTGCCTGAACCTCGCCTACCACCAATCGATGCGTGGTCACCGCTTTGATTTCGATTTCACGCTCGATTTCATCCGCGTTGACGTACGATACCTGTGCCAAGGCCGTCAATCCGCCTTCATCGTCGGTCGTGATTTTCACCATCCCGTCCACGTACCATTGCCTTTTCACCTCGGCCCGGTAGAGGATTTCATCCAACCATGCCAGGTAGAGAAACTCTGCATCGGCGGCTCGATGGTCCGAACGAACACGCCACTCACCCGTGTTGCGCACCACGCTGTTGATGCGCCGTGCGCTTGACTCACTCATGAGATAGTTTTGCATGCCGTTGGCGGCCTCCGTCAAGAGTGATGGGAAACTGTTGGCAAAGACACGCATACCGACATCGGCGGTGGTGGGCCACAACCATGCACTCATGGACTCACCTCATCGTTTCGACACCTGAAGGTTCCACACGTGTTCGCCCACTCGGTGAATCAAGTCATCCTTGCTCAGCACGAATGAATCGGTTCGCTCTGCTCCGAGGATGCACTCGCATGCGGCGTTTGCCAGGAGGGCCGTCGAGTGGACGTCCAACCCGCGCGAGAGGGAGAAAGCGATCGCCACGGCCGCAGCGTCGATGAGGCCGATCATCTGTCGCAGGTCAACCAAGCCGCACGGTGCATGGACGGTGTCCTCCTCGGCGGAGTAAATGGTGACGCCCGCTTCGCCGGCGAGGACCACCAAGTGCTTCCAATGGTATTGAGCGAGGAGTTTCTCCGCTGCCTCTGCTCCCGTTGAAGCACCAAGGCGTCTTCGCATCAACTCAAGGCCTTGCGATTGGAAAAGCGTCCAGTCCACGCCCTCGGTGCGATGAAGGCCCGTCAGTTTTGGGTCGGCGATGACGGGGACGCCCATTTGTTTTGCTGCAGCGAACAAGCGTTCAGCCCCTTGGTCGGTGATGACACCCTGGCCGTAGTCCGATGCGATGAGGGCCGATGCACCTTCCAAGTCTTGAATTGCCTGTTCATAGAGGGCGTGCGAAGCCTCGTCCGGCACCGGATCGTCTTCTTCAATGTCCCATCGGAGCAGCAATTGTTCGTCTCGAATCAAACTCTCTCTTGAAGCCAACATTCGTGTCTTGACGGTCGTGGTTCGGTCTTCCACAATAGCGATTCCGTGGGTGGTGACGCCCTCTGCTTCGAGTGACTCAATGATGCCAAGTCCGGCGCTGTCATCGCCGACCACGCCGAACAAGTGACTCCGCATCCCCATCGACCGGAGTCCACGAGCCACGTGCGCAGCCGCTCCGACATCCTCTTCGCGTGAGGTTTCCCGCAAGACCGGAACGGGGGCACGGGAGTTCAGGTTGTTCGCATAGCCGTGGATGTAACAATCCATCATCACATCACCGATGAGGACAATCTTTCCCGTTTCATCGGACCGAAGGTGCCGCTTCAATTCAGATAGGGTGTCGTGCAGGTTGGCTTCTTCGTCGGTCATTCCCATGGGTTCACCTCGATGGTTCTTGGTTCAAATCACGCATGATTTGCTCGTGTTCTGCGGTTGTGATGTCCAGCGTGCCACGAAGCGTGGTGAGAATGGCATGTTCATCCGCCGTGATGACTTTGTCTTTCATGGCCGTTTTGACGGCAGCAGCGTAGGTGTGGTAGTGTTCGGAGACGGGTTCGGTGGCTCTGGCTCGCTCCAGGAGAGAGTTGTGAGTCAGTTGGTCAATACCAAAGTGAATTCGAAACGTGTCCAACAGGTCGATTTCATCTTGCAGAATTTCGCCATCGTCAAGGGCCTGAAGGATCATGTCGTAGTACACCTCCTCTGGCGGTGGAATCTTGAGCGACTTTCTTGCCTCGTTTGACAGGCGCCGTACACGCTCGGGGTGCATGCCAAGGAATTCCACCACCTCGTTGAGTAGGGATTGTTCGTCCCGGGTGATTTTTCCATCCTCCCAAGCGCGCGCAAACATTCGACGAACCAATTCCTCACCGTATTGTGCATCGATGGATGCCATGCCCTCCGGGTTGGAGACGGGGGAAACCAGTGCATTATCGTGGTAAACGAGGGCCTCATCAAGGTGAGAGAGCAATTCCAAGAGCGGCGTGGTCCGTACCCAGAGGCTTTCGAGTTGAACGGTGCTGTCGCCCTTTTTGACGCCCTTTGCAAGGATGTTTTGTGCGAGGGCATCGGCTTGCTCCCGGCCGGATTCTGTGAGGGTGTAGACCCGCTTTCGTTGCTTGCCGCCGGGTATGTGTCGTTGCGCGACGTTGAGGAGGCCGTTTTTCTCCATTCGTTTGAGCGTTCTCGGGATGTGCTTTCGCTGAACGTGGACGGCGGCAGAAATTCCAGCCTGGGTCAGCGTGGCAGGTGCTTCCCAACCCCCGGAGGGCAACTGTTGGTTGAGCAGGTGGAGCATGGCTCTCTCCTCGGTGGTGAGGGTCCCCAAGTATCCATCGACCATAGGAGCCCCCGAACAGCGGTTGACCCGATAGCACATAGGACAATCGGTTTCAAGCGACGGAATCAAAAACAGGCCGCTGGTCGTAAACCCATGGGTGGACGCGAGCGAACCTATCGTCCTCGCGAACGCACCACTCGCCCCCTCGGCGTGCCTCGCTCCGCCAACGCACCGCCCTCAGTTCCCCTCCAACCACCAACGAAGCGTCAGGACGGTTGGTTCGTTCCTGAGCCTTTGGCGCATCGCCTCCACCAAAAAAGCGCCCTCGGGCGTCGCGTGGAGGGGGGCATCGCCCTGACGGCCGAGGAGGTTCTGTTTTGCCACTGGTACAGGCACCTTCCTCTCCCGTCAGAAGAGGCATGGTTTTCTTCCTCCCTCGAGAACGACACGAACCTCATCCGTCGAGCCATCGCCCTCGACGTGTTGCGAAACGGCGGTGAACGCGTTGTACCCGTGGTGAACTTGGTCGAACGGTTTGGTCCATTTCCTTCAGGAACCTGGGCCATCCGCTGGGAGCGTCATGAACCGTGGTCGACCCATGCAGGTCACACACAGGTTCGCATCCAACGAACGCAAGATCCGCTCGACTGGACCGAACTCAGTTCATGGGTCAGCGAAGTCCGTTCCATGAACCACCTTGCTGAATTGTGCGTGATCGACGACGAATACGACACCACCGTGTATCATCTTGAATTCATTGAACCCACCGGCCACCATCTTGACATTTCTGCATTGACGGAAGAGGACCAATCCTCGGTTCGGTCGTTGTGTGCAGCAGCCACGCCCGTGGAGGGCGGCGTTTTCCTCTCGGTTGATTCGGGATGGCCGCTGCCCGCCATCGGCGTACCACACTTCTCGGGGCGTTTTCTTCGCACGGAGGAACATGAGCATCTCCTTGGTGCTGACGAAGAGGTCAACGGCCTGTACGCAGGGTTGGTTGAAGCCGGTCTGCTGCTTCGTCCCGGCTTCAAATACGGATGCCGCTGGCGAGCGTATGAAGATGACATCGAAGTGGCCCACGCACCTTGGTTGATTCAACCGCGGGAAGAAGCGCCCGCAACGTGGGAGGAAGTCTGTTTGTCCGTGCGCCTTGCAGAAGGCGTGAACAAACGCTGGTTGTGCGCTCATCGCTCAGAAAACGAGTCATCCTTCCTGAACATCAAACGCGTTGGTTGATTCATCGTCCAGCGGTCGCCCCCAAGCATCCTCTGCAGGGGCTGCATCCATTTGCACCTCGACGGCATCTTGATGCTGATGTTCGGCCCGTGTTTTTGGTCGTGAGCCGATGACGCCCGCCAGTGTCGAGCAACCAAGCAAAAGCAGCATGAGGCTGATCACCCGTCCGGGTTCGGTCCAAATCATCCACCATGTTGGCTCCACGGTACTGGCTTGGAGTTCAACATCAATGGTCCAGGACATCCCCTCTTCGGTTCGCAGTTGGACGGTACCGTAAACCAGCATGTTTTCTGTGAGGAGACCGTTGGGTTCAATCTCCAAGGTGTACGTCCCCCCCTCGACAAGCGTGATGAAGGGCTCGCCTGAGGCGACCCTTGCCAGTGGTCCGTCGATGGTCACATCGTAGCGCTGTTCGCCCTCTCCAACAGAGTCGATGGGAACTTGAAGTCGTGTCGGTTGCTGTGGGTGAATCCGGGCGTCGTACGTCGATGGCACAGGGATGCGGTTCAACACGTGAACGGTGTGTTCAATGTTCATCGCGTCGTTGCCACACATCACCTCGCCACGCAGGGTCGCCGTGGACGGTGCGACACCCGCTGAAGTGTATTGGAACGCATACCCGTCTTCGTTTTGCACCAGGGTGATTCCCCTGCCGTCGGACGAGGTGAGGGTGCTCGTGCAGTTTGACGCGTCGCCGGATATGGAAACGTAGGGCGCTTCATTCGGCAGGACCGTGCTGCCGTGGTCGGTCATATCAACGGTGAAAGAAGGAATGCAATTCGGTGCTCTGAAAGCCACGGTGAGGTTTTCCTCTCCTGAGACTTCGCCAACCCACGGCACCAACACGCCGTCGTGGGTTCTGATCTCAACGCCTTCGGCGCCGAAGGTGGTGTTGTTGAGGAATAGATCGCTGGCTTCGCCCTGATTTGAGCCGCGAACCAAATCAGCGCCCTCATCAGCCTCGATGACCCGCAACCACGGTGTGTTGGGGTTGGTGTTGACCTCGTTTCGGTCAACGTCTCCCACGCTGAGGTCTTGGTAAGAAACCAGAATACCGTTTCCCGGAAGGCGTGAATCATACCCTGAATCGGATCGATGTTCAATGAACACGTTTTCGTGCTCAGCAATGGGGATCTTCAACACCGACCCTCCTTCGGTGATACCGGATAGCGTTATTGACGGACCGATGCACGGCCTTGTGGTCGTTGAGGGCCAGACCAAATCGAGGCGTTCAACCCGTTCGGGACGGACAAGCTCAACATTTGCCCCGGTTGGCATGGCTGGCCAGCGACCGCCTCCGTTCCAGTTTCCACTGGCCATGATGTCCCAGTCTCCCGGTCCTTTCCATGACTGTGAGTTGACCTCGTCGTGGACGGGATAGAGGTCAACGGCCCCCATCTGGTGAAGCATTTCGTGGACGATCGTACCAATGCCGCTGGTCCCGGTCTGCAAACTGGCCATGGTGTAGTGGGCGATGTCGAGGCCATCGCCCACATCGATGGGCGTTTGAAATTGGGTGTAGTGGCTCCAAATTCGGTTCGTGTTGCCCGGATTTTCCTCTTGGCCTTTGGTGGTGTGCAAGACCATGAAGCGGTCGACGGTTCCGTCGTTGTCCAGGTCGTAATCACTCCAATCAACCGAGGTCCGCACGCCCAACACGGCTTCTTCTGCCAAACTCACCGGTAGGAACGTCCCATCGGTCGCGGTGTCTTTCCCCGAGCCGTCGCTGCCGTAGGATGCCAGCGGTTTCGTGGCTCGAATGACAGTGTCGTGTACAACAATGGTCAGGTTTGTTTGGCCACCGGAGAGTTGGTCGATGTACGGTATCACCGCTTGGTCAAGCATGGTGGTGGCTTCGTCTGGACCCCAGCCGTTGTCGGCCCTGTGTTCTGGAAAATCAACAACGACGACGAGCCATGTTTCGTTGTCTTGCAGGGGAAGTTGGTTTTGAGCGGTGGTGGCCTGTTCCGCAACTTGCCCCGGTAGCCATGCTTCAATCCTGTCCTCGTTGACGAACGTCCAAGCAGACAACCCAAGAAAAAGCAGGGCCATCACTGCAGCCGCCGCCTTCCTCATGGTGGATTGTCGGTGGATGAGCGTTTGAACCTTCGTTGCTCTTGATGCAAAGTCGGGTTCGTTTTCAGCCATGGACGAGGGCGTCAATCTCAAGGTATTCTGTGGGCCAACGGTTGAGGCTGCTGGGGTCAAGTTCCACCATCTTCTTTTCTACGTAGGAACCTTGCTCAATCAGGTCAACGATGTTTCGTTCTCTAGCACCTGCGGGGAACAAGCTTGGAAGCGTTTGAAAGGCCCAGAGGACGTCAAGAGAAGGATTGGGCGTTGCGACTCGGTGGTTTTGAAGCGCCATGGTGTTGAGCCCGTGAAGACGGACGCCGAGCCGTAGCATGTTCTCTTTGTACACGTTTGGACACGGTCCGGCATCGCATCCCGTAATGACGGCGTCCGTGATGCGTGCCTGAACCAAGTGTTCGATGGATGTTGTACGGTCGGTACTGGACGTGCACAATGCATTGACGCTGACGGTCGAGCAGCCCGGGATGGTGGCGTGTCCGTGGTGAACGTTTGCACCGTCGCAGGCGCAATCAAGAATGGCGATGCGCTGGCGCCTTCCATCCTCATCAAGGCGGACCTGTGCGTGACCCGAGGCCACCGCTTGTTGGAACAGCCATCGCTGACCGACCAGTTCTGAGGTGGTCCAATACGTTGCCAAAAGGGGCAACAAAACCGGCTGTGCGTGGTCGGGAAGCGAGAGAAGGAGCAACAGGGTGCCCACGCCATACAGGCGCAAACGCCAGACATCCGCCGTGGACTGGTTGAGGACGCCCAACCGCCCCATCACCACCAGACCGGTCCATGTTGCAGCGATCACCATCAGCGACCACACGCAGTAGGCTGCGACAAGCAACATGTCAATGGCACTGTACTGAGCTGCCAGACCTGCTTCTCGGTGTTGCTGGTACCCCATGTCGTACAGGGCGGGCAACACGTGCGTCATCAGCACCACGGAAAGGCACACCAAGGTCAGGATGGACACCAACATCCATCGCCGAAGCGCTGTGTATTCGGACGGGAGAAGTCCAGGTTTGGCAAATTGGAGCACGTGGAAGGCGACAAGAGGAAGGGCGGACAACAAAGCCAACAGCAACGAGGTCAACCAGCGAACAGCGCTCCATTGCGCAGGATCGTACACGTTCAAACAATCTCCTGGGCAGGGTTGGAGGCTGATAAGCGCCAGGTGCAAGACGTCGTTGACAACCGTCGACCAGGCCAGCGTGAGCACGGCCACCGCCGTAAACAAGACGGTGGTTCTCCACGTTAATTCGTCAAGGTGCGCCTGGACGGGCTGTTCCTGGTCCTGCTCCAGAAGGACCGCCATCTCATCTCACTCAGACAAGGTCGGTGTATTGTTTGGGCGCTCGAGCCTGAACGATGGTCCTGTACACGCCGAAGATGGCCCAGAGTGTCAACATGCCCGTGACGAGGGCGTAGCCCCACGGTTGACCGCTGTCGACAAGGTAGGCAAACAGCACGGCGAGACCGGCTGCAAGGGTTCCTCGGCGAAGGCCCTGTGGAACGGCGAGGCTCTTGTCAAGGTGCGTTGGGCCGCCGCCAAACCTTCGCTCGTAAAACTCACCCTGAATGACGGCGGCGATGATGATCATCGACAGCGTGGTCCAGTAGTACAGGTTTCCGTTGGTGAAGAAATCGCTCGCAATGCCCTCTTGGCGTTCGGCTTCGACGGCCTCTGGGTCTTCTTCAGCCACAAACAGCGAGTCGTAGTCACCCACGCTGATGGTGCGCAACGACACGTCTTCATCCGTGGCGATTTCGGTCGCTCCGGGAGCGGAGACCGTGAACGTTAGGATGTTCCACTTGTCGCCTTCGTCAAAATTACCGTTCCCGTTGACGGCGTTGCCAACCAACTGGAAATTGGCAGGTCCGGCATCCTCTGCGGGAGCCGTCCACTGAACGACCCAGTTGTTTCCGGGTTCGGACTGAGAGAGTGCGCCTGGTTTGTCGTCAACGGCCTTGCTCCCCTCGCCGGGCGTGAGGGTACCGATGTCGCCGTCCCAGAAGAGATAGCCCCCTCCATCGTTTGAGGCGTGTTGAAGGCTGATGGTGAACTCGTAGGTTTCACTTAGATTGTAAGCACGAGGAACACCGGACACGGAAACGACCACTTCGGTTGAAGGTGCACCGCCGCCATGGCAGGTGCATCCTGTTTCAATGACGAGGTTTCCGCCGTTGTCCCATGGTGGTCCGTTGGGGTTGCCCAAAACAGGGGCGACCAACATCAAAGAGAGAACAACCATCAACGAAAAATTACGGAAGTTGCGGCGCATTGACTCACCCGTTTTTTTCCACCCGTCCCCGCTCTTTCAATGTTGCTTCACGTTGCGGAGTAAGCGCCGTGTTCAAACTTCTTTGATGGCGTTGTTGAGACCGGTCATCATGGCCTTTCCATCACCGAAGAGCATCATGGTTTTGTCCATGTAGAACAAGTCGTTGTCCACGCCAGCGTAGCCAACGGAAAGTGAGCGCTTGATGATGACGACGGTGCGTGCCTGGTCGGCGTCAATGATGGGCATGCCCGCCAAGGGACCTTCACCGGTCCGTGCAGCAGGGTTGCACGTGTCATTGGCACCGATGATGACGGCGACGTCGCACTCAGGGAATTCAGGGTTGATTTCATCCATCTCGATCAGCTGTTCGTACGGAACGTTGGCCTCAGCCAGCAGGACGTTCATGTGACCCGGCATGCGGCCGGCCACCGGGTGAATGGCGTACTTGACTTCGGTTCCAAACTTCTCCTCGAGGAGGTCGCCAAATTCCTTGACTTGGTGTTGACATTGGGACACGGCCATGCCGTACCCTGGGACAATGATGACTTTTTGAGCGCCATCGACCATCATGGCCACTTCATCGGGGTCAGACCCCACCTTGGTTCGTGTGACCTTTTCTTTCGTGCTTCCACCAAAGGACTTGAACAGCACGTCTGGCAACGTTCGGTTCATCGCTTTGCACATGATGAAGGTCAAAATCAGCCCGGATGCGCCGACGAGGGAGCCCGCCACGATGAGCACGGGGTTGCTGATGATGAAGCCCGTGAAGGCGGCGGCGATTCCGGAAAGGGAATTCAGCAACGAAACGACAACGGGCATGTCAGCCCCACCGATGGGCAACACGAGGACGATGCCGAGCAGGCACGAAATACCGATGATCGCCCAGAGGTAGTCGGTGTTGGTCGGGTCATCGATTGACATCACAATCAAGGCCAAGACACTCACCGTCAGCAAGACCTTGACAGGGTTGAGCCAGGCAGGCCCCCAAGTTGGCGTGCTGAACCACTTGCCAAAGATTTCGACGCCACCCTTGAGTTTGAACATGGCCAAGATGGAACCGGTGAGGGTCATCCAACCGACCAACGCTGACAGACCAGCGGCCACCACAACGACCTGCAGGGTCAATCCGGTGGGGAGCGTTAGCGTGGTGTCTTCGATGTACTTCCACGTCTCCGAGAGGGCCACCAAGGCTGACGCAGCGCCCCCAAACCCGTTGAACAACGCCACGAGTTCTGGCATACCCGTCATTTCGACCTTCACGGCCATGATGATACCAATGATGGAGCCGACGGCCAGTCCGGCAATGATCAGTTCCCAGTTCATGCCGCCGGAAGCCATTTGCATGGAAACGATGGTGGTCAAAACAGCCACCAGCATTCCCAAGGCTCCGTATTGATTACCGCGTGGTGCGGTTCGGGGGTGACCCAATTTCTTCAGTCCGAAGATGAACAAAGCGGCGGACACCAAGTACCCGATGGGTATCCATTCCTCCATCTCAAGCCCTCCTGTTTTTGCCGGCGATCATGTTCAGCATTCGGTTGGTGACGGCGAATCCGCCGACCACGTTGATCATGGCCAACACCAACGCAACAAACGCAAGCAAGCCAGAGACCAACGTGTCGCCACCTGCGTAGGCCACGTTCGCTCCCAAAAGCGCCCCAACGACGCTGATGCCGGAGATGGCGTTTGCACCGCTCATGAGCGGGGTGTGAAGGGTTGCAGGCACCTTGGTGATGAGTTCAAACCCGAGGAAAATCGCGAGCATGAAGAGGGTCAGGTTCGCAATCAGGGAGGCTTCCGTAATCATTCAACCACCCCCGCCAGTCGTGTTTGCTTTGGATGGATGGCGCCCTCTTTGCAGATGAGTACACCCCCCATGCCGTTGACGTAAAAGTCCGAGCCTTCCGGTGCGCCGACCAGGATGTCGTCATCATCGGAAATGACCACGTCCCCAGATTCTTTGTCAACGAGCGACGTGAAGAAGGTCGTGAGGTTGTTGGAGTACAGCATGGAGGCCGTGTTCGCAAGGGTGCCGGGCAGGTTCGACGTTCCAACGATGATGACGCCGTTGTCCGTGGTAACGATTTCGCCTTGCACGGTGTCTTCGCAATTCCCACCAACGTCAGCGTTCATGTCGACGACCACAGCACCTGACTTGAAATTCGCAACGGCGCTGGACGGCACCGTGATGGGTGCGGGACGACCGAAAATGCGAGCGGTCGTCACGATGATGTCAGCGTCTGCAGCGACGCCACACACGGTGTCGTTGACCTTCTGGATAAACTCGGGTGTAAGGGGCTTCGCGTAGCCTGATTCGTCCTCGAAGTCGTCCATGCCGTCAACTTCAATGAAGCGACCGCCGACCGATTCAATTTGCTCAGCGGCGGACTTTCGAACGTCCGAAGCGAACACGATGGCACCGAGGCGTTTGGCGGTGGCGATGGCTTGGAGTCCGGCCACACCGCTGCCCATGATCACGACCTTCGCTGGTCGAATCGTACCGGCGGAAGTGGTCATCATCGGGATGCCTTTGGGCACCTGAGCGGCACCGAGCAGGACGGCCTTGTAGCCTGCAAGGTTGTCTTGACTGGAATTGACGTCCATGGATTGGGCGCGGGAAAGGCGACGTGGAATCATGTCCATCGACAGGAGGGTGATCTTGGCGTCCATGCATGCTTTGACGTATTCCGGATGCCGAAACGGGTCAGAGACACAGGCCAAGTTGGTACCCGAACCGATGCCGTCAACGCCTGGAAACCGGATGCACACGATGTTTTCACAGGCCAGTGCTTCAGCCCTCGAGACAACATGGGCACCTGCATCGGTGTAGGCTTGATCGGCGTAGTTAGCAGCGAGGCCTGCACCTGCTTCAACGTACACCTCAAAACCAGCCCGCGTGAGTTTCTTCATGCTTGATGGAACGATACCGACTCGCGTCTCGCCTTCAGGTTCTTTTGGGACACCAAGTTTCATGCTTTCACCTACGACCGGCACCTCCGAAATTGGATGTGCAATTCTCCCAATTAAAGGAGGCTTTTAGATGCCACGCATGGCTTTGTTGAAGGTGTGAAAACAAAACTCCAGTTTACGGGTCGGAAAAGCGCACCATTTGACTTATGGACTGCACGCATCAGGTACGGTTCAAGACGTGAACACCATGGCAAGCGGACGACGAAAAATTGCGGTGATTGGAGCTGGGAACGTGGGAGCAACCTGCGCCTTTGTGCTCGCTCAGATGAAAGTGGCGGACATCGTCTTGCTCGACATCTACGAAGGCTTTGCAAAAGGAAAAGCCCTCGACATGTCCCAAAACGCCAACGTGCTCAATTACGATGGGACCATCACGGGAACGGCCAACTACGAGGACATCGGTGGTGCTGAAGTCGTGGTCGTCACCTCGGGTTTTCCTCGCCAACCCGGCATGACTCGGGAGGACCTCATCGGAAAGAACGCCGACATTGTATCGCAAGTCGGATCAGGTATCAAGGAACACGCACCGGACGCCGTGGTCATCGTGGTCACCAACCCGCTCGACTTAATGACGTACCACATGCAGCAAGTGACGGGGTTCCCACCGGAACGGGTTATCGGCCAGGCCGGTGTCCTCGACAGCGCCCGCATGGCGCATTTCATCGCCTTGGAACTGAACTGCGCAGAGGAGGATGTGTCACCCATGGTTCTCGGCGGGCACGGCGATACGATGGTTCCGCTTCCTCGATACACGACGGTCGGTGGCATTCCCATCACCCAATTGATGAGCACAGAGCGCATTGATGCCATCAGTGCTCGGACAGCGGGGGGCGGTGGAGAAATCGTGAAACTTCTCGAACGGGGCTCGGCCTTTTACGCTCCTGGTTCGGCTGCTGCCGTGATGGCTGAATCCGTTTTGAACGACCGCCGTCGCCTGATTCCCGCCTCCTGCCTGTTGACGGGTCAATACGGATTGAACGACGTGTACATCGGCGTCCCATGCATCATCGGAGCCAACGGTGTTGAGCGTATTTTTGAGTTGGAATTGACCGATGATGAACTTGCGTCCCTTCAGGGCTCAGGCGAGTTTTACAAAGGCCAACTAAAAGACGTGCTGGGCTACTGAATGCGTTCCAGCACGAGGCTGTGCTCTGCACCCACCGTCGTCGCGTTATCCACGGGGTTGTTTCGCTTGACCAAGCGATGACCCAACCGGCCGCGGCTTCGCATTCGCGTCAGGACCTCTTGCCCGATGTAGCATCCTTTCTGCGGATGGACCAGTTCGCCGAGGTCGCAGGCAAGCGGGTGAACGGACGGTCGTATTTCGTGGCCGTGGAACGGAATCAAACGGTCAATGCGGTGTTCCGTCCATTCCTCTTCCGTCCAGGTTGGGATGAATGCATGCTTTTTGGGTACGACGTACATGGTTCCGAAAAAACTGGCGTGAACCGTGGTCCCTTCTGGACACGTGCACCCCTCAAGGCCGAGAAACACATCGTTGAGATGCGATATGTCGCTGATCGACACCGCTTGGCCGAGAATACGTTGACTCAGGTGCTCAATGAGGCTTGATTTGTATGGATTGTACCCCACCAGGGCCACGTTCGCCCCGACCGGAATGACATCACAGACATCAATGATTTGTGCGGCTCGGTTGGTGAACACCGTCGTGCAGGGTCCGTCAACGAGGTTGGTTGACAGGCCGTTGATGAACTCGAGAACACCTTCACCCTGTACGAGCAGCGTGTAGGCATCGTGGCGAACCATGCCCATGGTCGGGCCTCAAGAGAACGACTCGCCACAGCCGCAGGAGGAGCTGGCGTTGGGGTTGTTGATCTTGAATCCACCACCCATCAAGCGGTCAACATAGTCGATTTCAATCCCGTTCAGCAAATGGCTCGAAGCGGACGGCACCAACACTCTGAAGCCGTTGATGTTCAATTCCTGACACGGTGTCTCGGTGTCTTCAACGATTTGCAAGTCGTACATGTATCCGGAGCATCCGCCGCTGAGAACGCCCACCAAGAGTGCGTGGCTGCGATCATCTCCAAAGGCATCTTCGAGCATGGAGGTGGCCTTGTCGGTCATGGTCAGTGTTACGTCGACCACTTCTGGTGCGTGCATTTCCAGGGTTGGTGCTGAGTCGCAGGTTCCGCAGTCCATGAAATTCCCAAGCGGCCAGTGTTTTTGAACTTGACCTCGGTGGGCCATCGCGTCAGCGCTTCTTCCGTTTCTTGTCGAGCGCTTTTTGCAAAATATTGCATCGGCGAATTTGGTCTTTAGCTCGTCGCTTTGCCTCGTCGCTTAAGCCCCTCGGTATCGCCTGCTCGAAGCATTTGATGGCGTCGTTGTACCGTTCCATTTCGGCGTAGGCCGTACCCATGTTGTAAAGCGTCTCACCGCGGACTTCAGTGGGGCGAATCAACATCGCTTGGTGGTAGGATTCCACGCACTTGGGGTAATCTTCGAGGAAATAGTATGCGTTTCCACGGTTGTTGAGGATTCGGATGATCATGGCATCGTCGCCTGCAAATGCAGGGAGTGCACGATCGAACGAAGAGAGGGCTTCCCTGTACTTTTTGTCCTCGATGAGTTGAACGCCTTGGTTAAACCATGCGACGTCCTGGTTTGAGATGGCGTTGGACGTGGTGGACTGGGGCGTGTTCACGGCAACCGACTGTGCTGCATCCAATGCGGCCTTGGCCAAGTCCACTTCGGGGGAAGGCGCGACAACCTCGGCTTTTGGCTGCGGTTCAAGCGGTGTCAACAGGAGCGCCGCATCGGTGGTCGTCGATGCGGTCACCGGTTCTTGAACTTCAGATTGAATCAACAAGGGCTCGGGCGGCGGCGATGCAACCACGAGTTCGGTTGGTGAAGGGGCGGCACCGGTCATCGCATCGGAGACCGTTGGTTCAGCCTCCAGCTGGGGCGCTGCCTGTGGCGCTGGTTCGCCGGCGCTTTGATTGGGGTCTGCGCCCATGCCCGCCGCCTTTGCATGGCATTTCGCTGCCGTCTCCAGATCGCCTGCCTGCTCAAGTGAGCGGGCAAGGCCGGTCCAGTGAGATGCGACGTTGGGTTCGTGCTGAATGAGGGACTTCCACATCAAGACAGCATCGCTGTGTTGAAGGCTCAAGGACAGCGCAAGCGCTCGCTGTGGTGAAGGCTCCGGTTTCATGATCGTCAGGGCTTCTCGGGCCATGTCGGGGCCAGCCGGCAGGGTTGGTGGAAGCCCAGCGACCTGGTCCATCACGTCGCTCTCACCTTGGGCCAATTGAATCAGCATGGTGGCATAGGCCTCACCGATGACGTGTTCGCCGTCCATTTGGAGGAGCAGTCGAGCAGCCTCCATGTAGGCCTCAATCCTTCCGTGTTCTTCAGCAAGGGCGGCCATTTTTTCGGCAGCTTTTGCATAGGTTGAATCAGCCTCAACCGCACGCCGGTAGCTGGCCAATGCTTCGTTGACCAATGCTGACCGTTGTTGAACTGAGCCCAAGTTGAACCAACCCGGCGCATGCGTCGGTTCGAGGTTTTGGGCGTGGGTCATTGCAGCGATGGCGTGGTTGTCCAAATCCAATCGTGCCATGGCACCGCCGGCGATCCTCCATGCTCCTGCATGCTGAGCGCCAACGGTCTTGAGATGAGGTTTGAGCAAAGCGAGCGCTTCTTTCGGTGCTCCCTCTTTGATGTGAGCGGTGGCTTGTTCCACGAGGTCGTCAATGTTGATTTCGGGTTCTTCTTCCTCGACGACCGGCTCGGGTGTTGGCTCAGGAGCCGGTTCAACCTCTTTCATGACGTCTTGTTGAGCCACAACCACCTCGGCCGCGCTTTGAAGTTCTTCCACGGTGAGCGTGGCGTCTTCATCGTGGTCGTGATGGACCGCTTCGTTGAGCAAATCTTCCGGGTTTTCAATCCCTGCTTCTTCAGCCACCTCTTCCACCATGGCCATGTCAACGGTTTGGGTCACTTCAACCGAAGGCTGCATGGCTTCCATGGTGACGGAAATGCCGCTGTCTTTGCATCGTGCTTGAAGCGCAACGAGGGCGGGGTGTCCAGGGAAAAAGCCGAGGGCGCGTTCCGCCATGTTGTAAGCACCTTCGAGGTCGCCAATTCGCTCCAAGAGGATGGCAAGGTTGGCGGTCGCCGGTGCATGCTCCTCATTGAGGTCAAGGCAGATTTGGAAGGATTGTCGCGCCCCTCTGGCGTCCTGCTGTGCTTCAAGCAAGACGCCTCGGTTGAACCACGCCATGTCGCACGACGGATCCAAAGCGATGGCTTTGTTGAAGGCGGCGAGGGCGCCCTTGACATCGGCCCGGCGACTGCGCTCTTCACCCACCGTGAGCAAAACTTCGACCATTTCCTCGGGGTCGTCCACGTCTTCAAGTTCGGGAATGACGTTTCGCGGCGCCGGTGAAGGATCCTGTTCGTCTTGACCTGACTCCACGACGGTCTCGTTCTCGACCGCTTCGATTGCATCGTTCACCGAAGCCAAGGCAACTTCGTCCAAAGCATCGGTTTCACCCATCGCAACCGTCTCGGAATCGTCGTTCGCAGACACAATCCTTCACCGCATCAAAAACCAGCGTTGAGCCACGCATAAGCCTTGCTTATCCCTGTCCACAGAAGGGGACCCTACATTCAAGGCCCCCGCCCTCTTCCGACGTTCATGGGAGAACCTTCAGTGAAAATCCTCGGCCTGGCCGGAGAGTATCGCGCATCCTCAAAATCAGGCATGCTCGTCAACCAAGCCCTGAGCATCGCCGCTGAGCGAGGCGCAGAAGTGGTGTTTTGGGACCTTGCGGAACAACCACTGCCGCTGGTGGGCGAAGAGGGCTGTTGGTCCCACCCCAACGTCAAGGCGTTCCAGGCCTTGCTTGAATCCTGCGACGCCTTTTTTCTCTCCTCACCTGAATATCACGGTACCATGTCCGGCGTGATGAAAAACACCATGGATTGGATGTACGACAAGCATGTAGGTGGAAAAGCGTTCGGATTGATGTCAACCTTGGGTGGCGTGACGAACGCCAACACGCTGAATCACATGCGCATTGCGCTTCGGTGGCTCCACGGTTGGCCGGTACCGGAACAACTGGCCGTCGGCCACACGAAAGAAGCGTTTGACGAGGATGGAAAACTCGTTGACGAACACTTGGAACAACGGCTCACAGCGCTGGTTGAATCGGTGCTTACTGCTTCGAAAAAGTTGCGTGCCTGACATGGTGGTTGACGCTCAAACCACACCGTCATTCGTCGATGCGTACGGTTCCACGTATCGATTGATCGAGCCGGGCAGTTTCGTTCTTGGTGACCCCTCAGCCAGCGGTCATCCCAGCGAACAGCCGTCGTGCACGGTGACCATCTCTGAACCTTACTTTCTCGCAGAACGTCCCGTGACCCAAGCCCAATGGGCGGACGTGATGGGGAGCAACCCGTCGAAATTTCAAGAGGGTTGGAGCGCCGGGTTGCGACCGGTCGAGCAGGTCAGTCTCGACCAGGTCGAGGAATTTCTCGACCGACTGAACGCACGAGACCACACCACGACACGACTTGGGCTGGTCGGAACATGGCGGTTGCCGAGTGAAACCGAATGGGAATACGCTGCAAGGGCAGGAACCACCGGTCGTTGGTGGTTTGGAGACAAGGACATTGAATTGGACGAACACGGCTGGCACGCAGGAAACGCCGGCAGCTCCACACGCGAAGTCGGACTGAAAAAGGCCAATCCGTGGGGATTCTTTGACATGAACGGCTTGGTCAGTGAATGGTGCGCCGACCACTGGGCTCGCAATTACGATGGTGGGCGAACCCAGCGCCCCCATGTTGATTCTGGATCTGAACGCTTCGTGGTTCGGGGCGGCTCATGGTTTACGGAAAGTGAATCGACCCGAAACGGCGCTCGTGCATCCGCCGTGCGCTCAAAAACAAGCGATGGTCTCGGTGTGCGTTTGGTGTGGGCGCCACTTGATTCGCAACCGCACGAGGTTCAATCTGCATCGCCCTCCACCGGTGAGCAGTCGTAATCGTGGGCCTCGGGTAAATCGGACAACACTTGGTGTGCCGGCACACGACCGGGGCCGATGTTCCATCGTTGGTTGAGCGGTTCATCCAACACCAACGCCAAGTTGTTCTGCTGCAGGAGATGGATGGCCGCCGCCGTTCGTTGGATGACGGGGGCGATGTTTTCGTGGTACAACTCGTTCATGATGTTGCAAACTTCACCAAACGTCCGTGAACCGTCGCAAAGTTCCCACAACATGCTGTTCATCGGGTCGAGTGGACGACGCACTTCGCGTGGCGCCCTCAACACTTTTGCAAACCAACCTTCGATTCGACCGAATTGTTTTGGAATCCGTAACACCACTTGGCGTCCGGATACCCCCGGCAATCCCGGGTCCTTTTCCACGTTCCCCGTCCTTGCCCACCACACGGGCGTTCTGCACGGGTACTGTTCGAAAAGAGGATGATCTTCGATACCGGCCAATGCTTCCATGACCCCACCTCAAAATTCCATCCATGTCCACAGCAGCAAGGTGAGCATCGCAGCCGTTCCGAGCAACGCCGTGGTCCGGGCTGTTTGAACCCGCACCGTGAAATGCCGTAAGTACCACGTGCCGACCCCACAAACAGCGACGACGAACCAAAGTCCGTACCATGCTGCAGGGTATTGGGCCACAACAACCCGCTCTCACAATGTCCCATCAAGGTATTGTTGACCGTAGTATTGCCACTGTTCCTCGGTCCACCCTGCGGGTAAACCCCCCTCTGGAATTGGAGGTCCACGCTGGACCGCTGCCAACGGTGCGGCCTCGGGTTGTTGGGCAGTGGGTTGAACCGTTTCGTCAATGGACGGGACCGTTTTCGGCTGGTCAACGTTTGATGCGGGTGGTCCAGCGGGTTGGTGGGTGAGGGGTGCCTCATCCTCACCGGTTGCTCTTCGTCGAAGAACCAACACGGTGAGTCCCAAGATGGCCAAAAATCCGCCACCGCCCACCAAGACGGCAACGCCACCCATCGTGCTCTCTTCCGGTTCTGGAGCGAACATGAGGGACAGC
Organism: Methanobacteriota archaeon; assembly: GCA_002725275.1. Next base: position 20,630 of record PBOE01000003.1, on the reverse strand, counting down.
GTGTGAGACGAGGTCAAGAAACCGTCTTGGGTCGCTATCGTCACGGCCATCGTTCCCTCCTGCGGCCCGTTCATTCGAAGCACTTCGCACCGAAGGTTCGCCGATTGTGGGTTGATGTGCCCGGGTGTGAAATCAAGAGCAACGCCGCTTTCGTTGACGAGCATTTTGTTGCAGGTCAACTGCCAGCCCGGTTCACCTTCGAGGTACACGACCGTGTTCTCATTGAGCGTAGAGGTTGAGGTGAGGTTGATCTGAACGGGTGCAGCGGTGCCGTGAGGGACCGTCCCTTGTTGCATCAACCCGGCTTCCGTGTTCATGGCCCGTTGCTCGTTGATCATGACCAACGCCTGCACCTTCATTTCAACGGGTAGCCCCTCATCGTCCACCACACCAAGAATTTCGAACTCAAAGACAAATCGTGTGTTCAGTTGTGCATCCGTGGGAATCAACACTTCAAGTTGGAGGCGCTGCTCTCCACCAGCGGGGATGAGCAACGGTGTGGGGGTTGCCAGTGGTTGGTCGGCGCCCTCTACGCTGTAAAACACAACCATTCCCGGTATCGGTGGCGTGGACGACACCCGGCCAACAGACAGGAGGGTGCTCTCGGGTGCGTTCCCGTCGTTTCTCACCACGGCTTGCGCAGAGATTGTTCCCCCGGCCATCGCCGTGGTGCTGTGGTCGACCAGTTCGAGGGAGGGAACTCGGATGGCCTCCGTCGACATCACGACCTCGACTGCGTTGTCCTCTGGCGTAGCGTCGGGTTCATTCACGTACGTCATAACTTGGACGGTGATGGTGTGGATGCTCCCGGCGGGCACCGATAAGGGGATGGAAAGGTACAGGCTGACCTGCTGTTCGTGGTTTTCGTCAAACGAGGCGCCCAGTGGCACCGGGTCGGTGGTGTTGGAACCCTCGAAGGCTACCCACCACGACCAATCCGCTGGCAGGTCCACCATCATGAGTCTTGCATTTGCCGCCCCGTTCCCGTGGTTGGTGATGGTCCACTGAAGTTCGTTGGGTTGGCCCGGCCTCAATTTCGTAGGAGCATCCACCAACGTCAGGGCGAGATCGTTGACGGATTCGACCGTGAGACCGCTGTAGGGTTCACCTTGGATTTTCATCAGGCTGCGTTTTGATTCGATGACGGGCGTGATCGTAGGTCCTTGTTCGTCAGCTCGAGCGTCCGCTGGGACCTCCACCACCACCTCGAACGTCGTGGTTGCCCCTGGATTGAGCACGGCATCGGGTCGAGTGGGCTGATGCACAATCCACCCGGGTTGGTCTTCAACGTCCACGCGCATGGCAAAGATGTCTTGTCGGGTGGCATTGTTCCAGATGGTGTACTTTAGGGTGATGTGCTCGCCAGCAGCCACGATGTGTTCGCCTCCCGACACAGGCAGGTTGAGGGCCACAGTTGCGATGCTCACCATCGATGCCGAGATTGGAATGGTCTTGACGTCGACGCGTGTCGTGTCGTTTTGCGCCGTGAGACTGAGGTCAAATTCCACGACGGTGTCGGGTGCTGCGTCGTTGGGCGTCGTCATCATAAACATGGCTTGAACGGATTCCCCGGGTCGAATCAGAACCGAATTGGTCTGGGACCAAGACAGGTCAACGGACCAGTCCTCTGGAATGGTTGATGTATCAATCATAAGATCAAACACATCGGTTGCACCGCCTTGGTTGGTCAGTTCAACATCGAACGTGCACGTGTAGCCGGGCGGGCAGGATGGTCGCACGGCGGGTGGCACGATGACCGGGATTCGGTCGGCTTTGACAAGGAACTGCACCGGAAGGAGGGTGTAAACGCCGGGGTACTGCTGAGAACTAATGTTCACCGTCATTTGCTGGAAACCGAGGCTGGCGTTCACGTCCGGTTGAATCATGATGTTGAACCGTGCAGGACTTCCTGGTTGGGAAAACAAGCCGTCTTGGGGATTGAAACTCGTCCCCGTGGGTCGGGTGTAGTAGGCCGCCCAACCTTGTGGCAATCCCTGAAGCTTCGGGATAAAAATCTCCGAGATGTTGCCCGTGTTGATGACGTTCAGCGAAATGCTCCCCCACTCACCCGGGACGGCTCCGTTGGTGGAGATGCCTTGGGCGGACACGTTGAATTCATTGGGACGAACCTTCTGCTCGTACACAAATACAATGTCGTCAATGAAGAATCCAATGTCCGTTCCCGATGCGTCGGATGTGAATTCAAATTTGAACTGAGACGCTGCGTGAAACAAATCATCTGCCACCGGTATGAGCGGTGAAGCGTGGCCTTTGTTGTTGACGCTGAAGGTCTGCCAGTTGGCGCCGTCGATGAACACGTTGTCGATGACGCCTGAAATTGAACCAACCTCACTCCATGCACCAAACCTGTTCTTCCCAAAGATGGTAAGTTTGTCGTTGGTCGCAGTAGCGCCCGTGTAGAAGAACGATACGCCGTTGGTTCTGGATGGATTTGGTAAAGCATCGGACATGTCCATCACCGGTGTGGTGAGGCTCGCTATCACGTTGTTGTTGTAGTTCGAGGCCTCCCCGTTCCCGGCGTGGCAGCTCCGACCCTGGGAGATGGACGCATCGGTTGACAACATCCACCCGCTTCCAAACGTCCAGGCGGCTGACGAATCGCAGTTGAAATACGAGTGGCCTACGGTAAACGGTTGGTTCCGCACGTCGTTCGCTGGGTTGTCATCGGCCACCGTTGACGTAGCGCGAATGGAAAGGGTGTGGTTCCCCGCGTAGGTGGGGACGACGTCAACGATAACGGTGTTACTGCTTCCCCCGGCGAGGGACGCCATTTGCACCGTGGAGTTGACGAACTCGAAGTAGGTGTAATCGTCGTGGAGCAGCAACGTGTTGATATCAATGGTGCCGGATGATGCTGTGCCAATGTTTTCGACCGTGATGGTCAGCGTTGCCGAAACGTTGACCATGGCGTCGATCACAAACAACTCTGCTGGACGATTAAAACCAAGAATGGGGTAGTTGGACGAGAACATCTTGTACTTCTGTTCATCGGCCGCGCTGGTGTATTCAACGGCGGCTGAGACCACGCGGACGTCCACACCCGTCGGGTTGCTGGGGTTGTTCATGACCACGTGGTCATCGAGAACAACGGGTGCTGAGTTCGCCCAACCGCCAAGGAGGACCAGCAGCGCCAAAACCGTCGCAACAGACTTCATTCGCCCCACAAAGGTGCAATGTTGGTCTATCTATTTAGTGCCAATGCAAGCCAAGTCTCAGGCCTCTTCTTGGTTGAAGGTGGCCTCGATTTCAGCCTTGGCCACCTCGAGTTTGGCTTCGTCTCGCTTTTCCTTGGCCCGTGCGGCGAAGTAGACGGTGAACGATGGGATCAGAACCATCGAAAAGCAACCGACCACGGCTGCAAGGGCCCAGAGGAACTCGGTTCCAGCGTCCACTGAAAACACCTCAACGCTACCGAACGCTTCGTTGACCGTTTCAGCGTAGATGCTCGGTTCTGTGGACCGATTGCCTTCCTCGACGATCTCGATTCGAAGAATGGAGGGTGAATGCACGTAGGCGATGGCCGCTCTGGCTTTTTCCTCAGCCTCTGCAAGGTCGGCTGCGAACACAGAGCCGTTCGACCGACGGGCAGGGTCAACCGACGTCAGGGCGTGGAACTCGATGGTGCCACCGTCCTCCGTGGTTCGCTCGTGGGTCGTGGTGTGGTCGCACAAATCGGCGCAGGAGAACTCTTCTTCGAGGGGGTTCTGAAGGTCGTAGGTGTTGCCCAGCAGTTCATGGCTGTAGAGGAGGGCGTTGTTGGTGACCCGCAACACAGCACCCGGAGCCAGTTCGGTGGCAGTGATGTTGACCCATGTGAGGTTGGCGTCGTTGGCGACGACCTGCCAAGCCCACGTGGTGGTGTTTGCATCTTCGTCGTATGAGCGCACAACGTCTTGGTCGGCTTCAGCTGCGTTGTATTGATCGACGCTCGCTTCAGTTTGGTAGATGTAAACCGAGGGGGAAACCGTTGCTCCGTAAACGGCGTACGAGAGCATGAAAATCAGGGTGACGGACAGCCCGATCAGCGTCCGCAAAAGGTTGGGATTTTGCGCCAACGCTTTCTTCATCGCCAACACCAACGAACGGCTGTTTTAGAAGGCTTGTATCACAAGGCCTGCCACGAGCAAACTGAGCCTGCCTGAACGAGGGCAAGACCCGCTGTTTTCATATAGGGGCGGACGGTCGGCAAGTTGCTTGGTGTATCACGATGACGACCGTCTACGACATCCCTGCTGACCTGTTCAACCCGGCCCTTGCGCAAGCCATGGCCGACCAAGAGGCTGTTTCCATGCCCGACTGGGGCCAATATGTCAAAACCGCTGTTGACCGCGAGCGACCGCCAACCCAAGACGACTGGTGGTACCTCCGCACCGCAGCCATCCTCCGCAAGGTGGCTCGAAATGGGCCCGTCGGCGTCACCCACCTCGCTCAAGCCTTTGGCGGCAAGAAGGACAACGGTTCCATGCCGAACACGCCCGGCGTTGCCTCACGCCACATCATTCGTACCGCCTTGCAGCAACTCGAAGATGCGGGCCTTGTTGAAAAAGTTCCAACCAAAGAGGTCGAAGGCGTGGACGGAAAGGTCCAACTCTACGCCGGCCGCCGAATCACGGCTGCAGGACAAAAGCTGGTTGACAACGTGGCCCATTCGGTCCGTGAGGAAGCCGAAGCACAGTACCCCGGCCTGGCCAAGTATTGACGTCGGGAAGTGAGAGCGTGACCACGATGACAGCCAACCACGATGATGAGTTGGCTGCGCTCCGAGCGCGACGGATGCAAGAGATTCAAGATCAGTTGGAGGCCCAAGCCGCCCAACAGTTCGAAGCCGAAGAGCGCGCCCATAAACAAGCAACGGCGGCTGCCAACGTCGATGCCATCCTGCGCCGGCACCTCACACCGGACGCCCGTGCTCGTCTCGCACGAATCTCCATGGCTGACCCGCAACGGGCCGCCTCCATCAAAGCCGACTTGGCCGCCATGGCCGAGCAGGGTGGATTTTCATCACCCATGAGCGATGCTGCTCTCAAGCAGGTCCTCACCCAACTGTCCAAGAGCCGCAGCAATGCGTCCGTTAGGAGAATCTGAGAAGGTGCTCGATATGTCAAAAAACAAGCCAGCAGCAAAGAAAATTCGCCTTTTGAAGGCAGGAAAACAGAACCGGCGTGTCCCCGTGTGGGTCATGCTCAAGACCGACCGAAACACGGTGTCGCACCCTAAGCGCCACCAATGGCGACGCAGCAAGTTGCAGCGATGAGGTGAGACCACATGGCACGTCCAAACGAATCCGAACTCGTCGTCCCGCTCCGCAACGCATGGAACATCACCCGTTTCAAGCGCGCACCCCGAGCCATGCAAATCATTCGAGAACAGGTCATCCGCCACCTCAAGGTGCGTGAGGATGAGGAACTCTACATTGACCCGGAAGTCAACGAGCACATCTGGAAGCGCGGCATTGAAAACCCTCCACGCAAGGTGCGATTGCTTTGCATTCGTCACGATGAACCCGACTTCCCCGTTGAAGTGAAATTGATGAAGGAGTGAAACACATGGGAAACATTCGACCAAGTTTTATCAAAATCCGCGCCATACGGCTGTGCGAAGAACACGGCGAGAAATTCACCGATGACTTTGACCACAACAAGCACATGGTGTCCGAATTGACGGACGTGTCATCCAAGAAACTCCGCAATTGGATCGCAGGCTACATCACTCGATATCGCCAGCGCCGCACCGATTGATGGTGTTCACGTGCCAATCTGGGTTGACTGGGACCGTCAACCGGTCAGCGTCCACGGCGAGGACCAAGCGTCCCTTGAAGCTCTGATTCAACACCTCAAACAACAACACAACGTAAGGAAACGTTCCCTGGTGATGGCGGACAGAGAGAACGGCGGTTTTGTGTTCTTTCTCTACCAGTCGTGCGATCCACGGTGGATTGCAAATCATCTCAACCAAGGCGGTGAATGATGCATGGGTGAGCGACTGGACATCCCGTTGCCATCGGGTCCGTTTGAGGTTGCGGTTGTGCTCGTCGGGGTGACCCACCCGGGAAATTTAGGTGCCATATGCAGGACCATGCTGAATTATGGATTTGACGATTTACGATTGGTCAATCCTCGCTGTTCGCCCGATGATGTTGACACACGGTCTCGTGCGAAACACGCCGGACGGCTGCTCGATGAACTCGAGGTGTTTGATGACATCAACGCGGCCACCAACGATTGTTCGGTGGTCATCGGCACCTCAGGCAAACGTGAGACGGGAGAAAAAACACTGTCTCGACATTTTCTCTACCCGTGGGCCATGGTGGAACGCCTCGTTCAGACCGGCGGTCGCGCTGCCCTCGTGTTTGGTGAGGAAGGAAAAGGTCTGTCAAGCCAGGAGTTGGAAGCCTGCGACTATTACGTGACCTTACCGACTTGGGAAGGCTACCCCATCGCAAATCTGAGTCATGCCGTGAGCGCCCTGCTTTACGAGGTGCACCGTTGGCGCGTGCTTCACCATCAGGGCGAAGACCCGGGCCTTCCCGATATTGTGCCACTCGAGGCCAACCTTGACCCAACGGTTCGCAAGATGCTGGTCAAAGCCATCGAACAATTCGTCGCCTCAACGGGCACCACCGAAGAACGCAAAGCGTCCATCGAACAGACGCTTCGCCGCACCTTGCTCAAAGGTTCCCCGAGCAACGAGGAATCAACTCGAATGATCGGGGCCTTCGTCGAAGCCACCACGGCCTTGCAATTCGCCAGCGGTGATGAGGCTTGGAAAAAAGACCATCGTCGGCGACTGGAGTGATCAAGGGCGCCACGTCGCCACCGATTTGGGGGTTTCGCGGCAGTGCATGGCCACGAGCCTTAGTCGGTTCCCGTAGGCCGAAGTGATGTGGGGTGCTACCGCTTCAAACGCCCATTTTGCAAGGTTTTCTGCCGTGGGGATGAACGGTACCACGTACGTGCGATGGGTCGGGCCCATGAGGGCACAGGCGTTCAGGGCTTCCTCGTCGCCTTCGTAGACCACGAACGCATGGTCGATGACATCGTGAACGTGCTCCATCAAAATGCTGCTCACGTCCGAGAAATCCATGAGCATGCCTTCGTCGGATACACCAGAAACGTCAACGACATCGCCCTCGATCTCGGCTTCAAACCGGTAGCGGTGACCGTGCAGATGGCGGCATTTCGATTTGTGATTGGGTACACGGTGACCCGTGTCGGTTTCTACGTATCTTCGTATGGTTGTGGTCATGCTTCATCACCGTCGTGGGGTTCAAAGTTCATCGAGGCTGAATTGATGCAGTACCGTTCACCGCCGTAAGCAGCCGGTCCGTCGTTGAACACGTGGCCCAAGTGAGCGTCGCATGAACTGCACCGAACTTCGGTCCGCACCATGCCGTGTGAGAAATCGTCGATTCGTACGATGTTGGCGTCCTTATGCTCGGAATGAAACGACGGCCAGCCGCATCCTGAATCAAATTTCATGGTTGATGTAAACAGCAAGGTCGAACAACATACGCAACGATAGTCTCCTGCTCGCTTCTCATTCCAGGTCTCTCCCGTGAACGCCCGTTCGGTACCCGATTGCCGAGTCACATAATATTGGAGTTCTGTGAGGCTTTCTTTGTAGCGTTCATCAAGATGCGCTCGTTCAATTTCGAGAGCTTGTGCCAGCACCTCTTCCCAAGGGTGAATGTATTCGACAGGATCACGGCGACCAACGGCATGGAAAGCCAAGATTCGTTCAACGTCTGAGCCTGTCGTTCCGTCCGAACGGCCCTCTTCATCGGGTTGATACGACGTCAGTGTTCTTCGAAACACTTCGTCAAAATCCAAACCCAAGTGGTCGATTGATTTCTCAGCGTCCTGGAGAATGGTGGTTTTGTCCAGTTCAAGATACGGGAGAGTAAACGCAATGCGTTCGCTGTCCCAGTTGCCGATGGCGAAGGCGTGTTCGAGCGCAACGTAAAATTCCGGACGGCAGTCGGGATAAATCGCGTGGTCCCCGCTGTGCACACCCAACACCACCTCAACATCGGCCTGTTGAGTGTTGGCGATGGACAAGGCCGTGCCGTACAGCAGGGATGCAAACAGGGCGTTTCGATTGGGCACCACGGTGGCTTTCATGTTCTCTTCCTCGTAGTGCCCCCGGGGGACATCTCCACCGCTCTTCAGCAGTTCGCTGTCGAACAACGCCGTTGCAGAACGGAGGTCGGCAACATGATGGGCGACCTCACGACCGTGCTGATGGAGGTAGGCGATGAGTGCCGCGGCCCTATCCAGCTCCACCATGTGTTTCTGACCGTAATTGAACGAGATGGCCGTGACTTCGTAGCCCTCCCTCAGCAGGTGGAGCAACAGGGAGGTTGAATCCATCCCTCCACTGAGGGCCATGACCGCTCTTTTCATTCGTTGCTCACCTCAGAGAATACCCATCCATTTGTGCGTTTGAAGTGACAAACGCCATTCGGGGTTGTTTTTGACAACATCTTCGGTAATGGCAAATGAACGTCCGTTTTTCTCTACGCTCATGGCTTCGTCGTAGCAGGGTTGCAAGAAGAGGTGGTCAAAACCGTCTTTCAAATCGTCGTACAACGAGAGCGGCTGCCCCACATAGACGCATTTCAGTTCGTCACCGGTTCGCTGCCGGATGGCCACGTTGGGGTACATTTGATCTTTCGGAGAGATGCAAATCCAATCCAGAAGACCGTCGGGCACTTCCACCGTTCCGTTTGACTCCACCGACAGGTGGTAGCCTCGTCGCTTGAGGACGCGTGCAATCGGCCACAAATCATTGAGCATTGGTTCGCCACCGGTAAAGATGACGTTCTTGCAGTCGTATGGGAGGACCTCAGCAAGGATGTCAATCACCGTCATGGGCTCAAAAACATCAAAATCAGTGTCGCACCATTCGCATCGCAGATTGCAGGCTCCAAATCGAATGAAAACATGGGGGATGCCGCTTCGGAAACCTTCACCTTGAACGGAATGAAAAATTTCGACGATGTTGTAAACCGTGGCAAGGTCCTCTGGACCGTCAACAGGCTCCAGACCTGCTCGCTGGCACGGTTCACGATTCAAGACGTCACCTCAGAGCTTGGGTTGCTGAATGAGCTGCATCAATTCCGCTCGCGCTTCTGGGCGGTCAAAGAACACACCTCGCATGGCTGAGGTGGTCATCACAGCCTGCTGTTTTGCGACGCCCCGGCACTGCATGCAGCCGTGGGCTGCTTCAATGATGACCGCTGCACCCAAGGGTTGCAGTTCACGTTCCAAATCGTCAGCAATGCCTTGCGTGATCCGTTCTTGATTCTGCAAACGCCGTGCGTGAAGTTCCAATATTCTGGCCAGTTTACTGATGCCAACAATTCGCTCGACCGGGATGTATGCAACGTGTGCTCGACCTCGGAACGGTTGCAGATGGTGTTCGCACGTTGAGGTGAATTCAATGTCTCGCAAGAGAACGATACCGTCGTATCCCTCGGCGTTGAAGGTGGCCTGGAGCAAGTCCGTAGCATTCATCTTGTAACCGGCGAAAATTTCGGACCACGATTCAACCACTCGCTTGGGCGTGTCAAGAAGCCCCTCGCGGTCGACGGCGTCTTCTCCCTCAATGTATGCTAAAAGCGTTCGAACCGCTTCGTGCGCCTCATCAATCGTTGTCATTGAATCCCCCTCCTTCCGTGCATGGCGTCGATGGTGTCNAGCTGATCGAGCAGTTTCCTGCATGCAGTGCGCACAGCATCTGCAAGGCTGACAAATTTCTTTTCATCCCCCACGTGCAGTCGGAGGTCGTCGACCAATTCCTGCGGCATGTCCAGCGAGACCTTCGGCATGACATCCCGTTCTCCTTGGACTATATGTATTCTTGCAGTAATACTTGAAGAATATCAATGGCCAATTCTTCGGATTGAAAAATGAGCCAATATCTTGTNGCAGGAGGCCAATGTTCAAAGGATACCTCGTTGGATTTTCAGCCATGCAGACGAGTGCCGTACCAGAACCCTTGGCTGTGCTTCACCGGATTCGTTCCGTTGTGGGTCGCATTGACACACCGGGGTTGTCCGATGAGGAAATTGTCTCGTTCCTTGACGCTGACCCCTTGCTTCAAATGGCCATCGAAGAGGCTGCACACCGCCATGAACACATGGCACAGGAGTTTCCAACGATGTATTTGGGTTCGGATGAAACCGAACTTATTCATGAACTGCAGGACGGTTTTGTGAATTTTTACAACCCCGCCACGGTCAATCCCTACGTTGCGTTGGCTGCACGAGGGCCCTGGATCATCACCTCGCACGGCGCCGTTGTNCACGACAACGGCGGATACGGCATGCTCGGAGCAGGCCACGGCCCCAGCCAAGTGATTCAGTCCATGGCGGACAACTGGGTGATGGCAAACGTCATGACGGCATCGTTTTCCCAAAAGNGGCTCGATGAACGCCTGCGTCAGGAACTCGGACACACCCGTGGCTGGTGTCCGTTTGATAAGTTCATCTGCATGAACAGCGGTTCCGAATCCGTGACCGTGAGCCTTCGCATCGCCGACGTGAACGCNAAAATCATGACGCAACCGGGTGGAAAACACGCCGGGAAGACCATCAAAATCATGGCCATCGAGAAGGGGTTCCACGGTCGCACCGATCGACCTGCGCAAATGTCCCACTCATGCATGAGCAAGTACAACAAACACCTGGCGAGTTTTCAGAACCGAGACAATTTGATCCTGGTTCCAGCCAACGACCCCGTTGCCCTTGAACAAGCGTTCGTGGACGCCGCAGCCAACAACGTNTTCATCGAATTGCTTGCCATTGAACCNGTCCAAGGGGAAGGCAACCCCGGGCAATGTGTGTCTCGTGAATTTTACGATGCNGCTCGGCGACTGACGCTGGAGCACGACAGCATGCTCCTTGTTGATTCAATTCAGGCAGGCATCCGCGGCCAGGGAACGCTTTCCGTCGTTGACTACGATGGATTTGCAGATTGTGATGCGCCTGACTTGGAAACGTGGTCGAAGGCCATGAACGCAGGTCAATACCCACTGTCCGTTCTCGGGATGAACAAGCGAGCCTCAGAACTGTACGTCACCGGCATCTACGGGAACACGATGACGACCAACCCTCGCGCCCTTGAGACCGCTGTGGCCGTCCTCGAGAGCATCACGCCTGCGCTTCGGACCAACATTCGCGAGCGCGGCAAAGAATTCGTTGAAAAATTCTCCAAACTCCAGAAGGAATTCCCACACGTGATCACAAAAGTGCAGGGCACCGGTCTTCTGTGCAGTGCTGAGCTCGAACCGCATCAATTCCCCGTGGTGGGCGTTGAAGCCGTCGAACCCTGGTGCCGACGGAGAGGTTTGGGTGTGATTCACGGTGGGGAAAACGCCCTCCGGTTTACGCCGCATTTCAACATCACGTCAAAGGAAATTGACCTCATNGTGAAGATCGTGCGAGAGTCCCTCATCGCATTCGGTGCCTAAGACAAGCTCGTCACGATGTCTTCTCGCTTGAACTGGCGGGCTGCGTAGTATGCGGCACCCACGGCATAGAGGGTTGAAGACACCAACCAGACCGCCACGTGGAGGTAAACCACACGGTTCATGAGCAATTCACGCAAGGCCAGAAGGACGTTCACCACGGGAATGGCGAACCAGAACGTCTCGATGCCGTCGAGGTTGATGACCTGGGTAAACAAGGCAGGGAAGAGAATGATCAGCACGGCGGGTCCAAGGATTGAGCCGGCTTCCTTGACGCTGTGCGATCGCATCGCTAAAGCAAGTTCGAACGCCACCACCATGACGGCGAACAACAGAACTGCAATGCACAGGAACACGAGTGCGGTCAACGAGATACTTGGCGTTGAAATGAAATTGGATGATGCGAGATAACCGATGGCAAACAGCAAACCGGCGATTTGTAACAACACACCAGCACCGGTGATGGTCGCCACGGCCAACCACTTCCCCATCAGCAGNTCCATGCGGCTGCATGGTAAACCAAGAAGCGCTTCGAGCGTTCCGCGTTCTCGTTCCCCTGCCGTCATGTCGATGGACGGTTGAATCGCTGAAGAGAACGTCCAAACCGCCAACACCAACGGTATGAACAGTGAGAGCGCCATGCCGGCTTGTTCTCCGGAGGTTGCCGTATCGCTTTGCGTGACCTCTCCGCTCCATCGCAGGGGATCGAGTGTTTCGTCAACGTCCAAACCAGCNGCATCAATTCGGCGTTCAGTTTCGTTTTCTTCCCATGCACCGAGGACCTCGAACGTCCGAGAGCGAGCTTCCAAACTTTGCTCGGACGTGGAGAGGTAGAGGACAGCGTATTCCAGGACTGTATCGTTCATTCGCAATCGGAGGACAGCGTCAACCGAACCGTTTCGAAGACGTTCCTCATCACCGGTTGGTGTGGACAAGAACTCGAGTTCAGGCAGCGGTTCGTGCACCAGCGAGAGGCTTGCATTGTCGAGCAAACCGGTGAGCTCCGGCGGAATCTCATCGCTCTGCACCACCACGTCAACGAGGATGGAATCCAGCTCGGCGGCTTCAGAGGCAAGGAGAAGCGGGAAGAGAATGAAGAGAACGGGGAACATCAAGAGGGGAATGACGAGGATGGCCACAATGGTCCGCCAGTCCCGTACAAATTCGACCAGTTCTTTTTTTGCAATGGTTCGAACGCGCATGCTGCGGNTACTCATCCTCACCACCTCCCGGTGTTGTTGGTGTAAACAGTCCTCGCCACCATGACGACCATTTTGAGATGGGTTTGTCATCCTCCTGACGTGGTCGAGCAACATCGCCGGTCAACGAGATGTAAGCCTCCTCAAGGTGGTGTGTTTGGGTTTGCTCCAACAATTCATCCGGCGTGCCGTCGGCCCGAACTTCGCCGTTGTGAATGATCACGATTCGGTTGCACACACGCTGTGCCTCCGCCAGCTGATGTGTTGAATAGATGACGGTGCCGCCTTCCTCACCGAGTTGTCGAACGAGTTCCCGTACCGTCCGTGCACTGGTNACGTCCAAGCCAGCGGTNGGTTCATCCAACAAAAGCACCGAAGGTGCGTGAACCAACGCCCGCAAAAGTGCTGTCTTTTGCCGCATACCCCGCGAGAAACCCTTGGTGTGGCGGCCCAAGGCTTGGACCATGTCCAGGTGTTTAGCGAAGTAGACGGTTCTCTGCCATGCCTCATCGTCGTTCACACCGTGCATTCGAGCGTGGTATCGAATGTTTTCCCAAGCCGTGAGTCGAGCGTACAAGCCGGTGTTTTCAGGAACCACCCCAAGGCGCTGGCGTGCGCGTTCCACTTCGGACCCGTCATCCAACACCACGCGACCGGACGTCGGCCGGTAAACGCCCGATAACAACCTGAGCAGCGTGGTTTTACCGGCGCCGTTGGATCCTACCAAACCAATGATGTCGCCTTCTCGAATCTCCAAGTTGACGGTCTGGAGTGCGACCACATCTCCAAAACGCTTGCTCGCACCCTGGACAGAAAGCAACGTCGGTTGCATGCGTGCTTCAACTCGCCCGACCTGATTCCACGGCCCAATTTAAACCGGGGTGTTTGGTTTCAATTCGGTTCGCACGGTGAAGGGTTGAACGAAGATGTTCCTGAATTTCGGTTTGCGGTACGCCCATGTCGATCATGTTGGCGACCAGTTCGATGGCTCCTTGGATGGCGCCAGCATCGAGGTAGGCTTCGTTGGAGATGGTTCGTTGCATCCGAAGTTGTTCAAGACGACCAGCAAGGTAGTGAACTTCACCTTTCAAGCTTGGAGCATCGATGTGAGGCAAGGCAAGCAACTGGTCAATGCAGGTTCTCATCGCCAAGAAATTACACGAGGCCGATTATAGGTGTTCGCATCATTGCTTCTTGGTGGATTGACTCAACTCGACCAAGACACCGCCCGTCGATGCGGGGTGAACAAAGGCGATCATCTTCCCGCCGGCACCGAGCCGTGGCTCTTTGTCAATCAGTCGTACACCGTGTTCCTGCAGATGAGCCAACAAGCCACGAAGGTCGCCGACTGAAAAACAAATTTGCTGGACGCCCGGTCCACGTTTTGCGAGGAACTTACCAATGGGGGTGTCCTCCCCGGTGGGCTCCAACAGTTCAATTTTCGGTGTGGACGTGGAGGCATCACCGGCCGATGTTGAGAAGAAGCGGGTGGTGACGCCCTGGTCGTCAACGGTTTCATCTTCATCGCCTTGAACCAGTCCGATGAGCTTCCAAAACGACGTATGGTCATCAAGCCGATGAGCAGCGATGCCAATGTGGTCCAAGTAAACGGGTCCGAATGTCATGTCTTCACCTCAAAATCCACTCGGGGCCGTGTACGTTCCAAATTCATCTTTGAGCACACCCATGATTTCCCCGAGCGTGGCTCTGTTCCGCACGGCTTCAATCACGTGGGGAAACAGGTTGTCTTCCGCAACCGCCGCCCGCCTGACCTCTGAGAGAGAACGGTCGACGGCGTCGTTGTTCCTTGTGGCTTTCAACGTCTTCAGTCGCTCCGTTTGTCGCTCGCCCAACGTTGCATCGGTTTTCATGACCGGAATCTCGCCGAGTTCTTCCATGACGCCGTGATTGACGCCGACGATGTTCCGCTTGTTTTGCTCGATTTCGGTGAGGTATTGGTAGGCCGAGAGATGAATCTCTTGCTGTTGCCAACCTTCCTCGATGGCGGCCATCGCGCCTCCTTTGGCTTCAATGCGTTCAATGAGATGCCGTGCTTCTTCGTAGACGGATTTGGTGAGTCGTTCAACATGCCATGAACCAGCAATCGGGTCGACCGTATCAGCAACACCTGACTCCTCAGCGATGATCTGCTGTGTGCGCAGTGCCACGGTTGCGGACGCCTCGGTTGGGAGGCCGAGTGCCTCATCGTAGGAATTCGTATGCAGGCTTTGCGTTCCGCCAATCACAGCGGCGAGCGCTTGGATGGTGACTCGGGCGACGTTGTTGAGGGGTTGTTGTGCTGTTAGGCTGACACCTGCCACTTGCGTGTGAAATCGCAACATGGTGGATTTCGGATGCTTGGGTGCGTACCGTTCCGTCATCAAATCGTGCCACAAGGTCCGTGCAGCCCGAAATTTGGCGATCTCCTCAAAGAAATCGTTGTGGCAGTTGAAAAAGAACGACAGGCGAGGGGCAAAAGCGTCAACCTCCATGCCTTTGGAAACGGCTGCGTCCACGTACGCCAGCGCGTTGGCCAGCGTGAAGGCCACCTCTTGAATGGCCGTCGAACCCGCTTCTCGAATGTGGTAACCTGAAATCGAGATGGTGTTCCACAGAGGCACATTGGTGGAGCAAAATTCGAAGATGTCCGTGATGAGCCGCATGCTTTCTTTCGGCGGGAAGACGTAGGTTCCCCTTGCGATGTATTCCTTGAGTATGTCGTTTTGAATGGTTCCGCGAAGTCCATCCATGTTCGCACCTTGTTCCTCGGCGGCCACGATGTACATGGCCAACAAGACCATGGCAGGTGCATTGATGGTCATGGACGTGCTGACTTCACCCAGCGGAATGCCGTCAAACAAGAGTTTCATGTCTTCCACGGAGGAGATGGACACACCCACTTTTCCTACCTCGCCGTAAGACAATTCATCGTCAGCGTCCAATCCAAGTTGTGTTGGAAGGTCAAACGCCACCGACAACCCCATCTGACCGCGTTCCAACAGCAGTTTGAACCGTTCATTGGTGGCTTCAGCACTCGAGAAACCTGCATACTGACGCATGGTCCACAGGCGAGAACGGTACATCGTCGAATGGATGCCACGCGTGTATGGAGGCTGTCCGGCTGGTGCCAAGCCTTCAACGCCATCGGGTGGAGCCGAGGTCAGCGGCAGAGGCAGCCCGGACAAGGTGGACCAGTCGGGCTTGCGTTCTGTCCCCATGGCCTCGTGAACACAAGGCACTTCATCAAGACTCGCCTTCTTCAGTGTTGTACGCCACCGGGGCCGTGTGCGTGTCCGTGGCTGATCTCTTCCTCGGATGCTTCGCGAAGGTTGACCACCTCAACAGAAAACGTGAGGGTCTTGCCGGCGAGAGCGTGGTTAAAATCAGCCGTAACCATCTCATCTGAAAGCTCAACAATGAGGAAGGGGGCGGGCCCGTGCGGCATTTGGGCCACGAGTTGCACACCAACAGCCAACACTTCGCCGGTGCTTTCCTCAAGCTGTGAAAAATTCGACCGGGGAATCTGGAGCACGGCCTCTTCATCTCGGGGGCCGTATGCCCGTTCAGCTTCAAGGGTGAACTCTCGACGCTCACCCACGACGGCGCCGAGAATTTCTTCTTCGAAACCGGGAATCATTTGACGGTGGCCAACCAGGAACGTGAGCGGGTCGCGCCCCTCACTTGAATCAAACACCTCACCGGTGTCTGGGAGCGTTCCTGTGTAGTGGACTTGGGCTACCATGTTCTTTTCGATTTTCATGTCGGTCATGGTATCATCTCTTGGTGGTCATTCGCTTAACAAGTTCTCGTAGTTGGTCTGCAACGCTGTTGGGAAGAATGAGTTCATCTTCTTTCGATTTAATGTAGTCGAGGGATTCATCCACGCCTTGGCGTTCGCCTTTCGCCCATATTTGGCCGAGCACGTTGGACCGGTGCTCTTCGGGAACGTTAGGGTCGTTGAGGATGTCTTTTGCTTCGTATTTGTACTCAAGGTACTTTTGACGGTTGAGTTTTTTCTCTTGTTTCTGACGTCCGCCGCCTTTTTTATCCATCCGCCGTCGACCTCGTCGCCGATCCTGTTTGGGTGCGATTTTCGTTTCGATTTTCGCAAAGACGTTTTTGGTGATTTTCTCAGGGGCGCTGGCCTCCAGCAGCGTGTCCGACAGATTCGTCCTCGCTTCATCGGAGGTTGTTTCTAAATCTGACACGGATGCTTCAAGCCCGGAAGATACAGGCTTGACTTCTGGTGAAGATTCAATTCGTGATGCGTTTTGCTTGGTGGCTTCGGATTTTCTCCTCAGTTCAGCAAGACGATCTTCATCCGATTGGACAACGTGCTTTTCCTCGGACCTGCTTGTGGGTGAACCAACGGACACGGGGACCGGGGCCGGAGCCACCGCTGGTGCTGTGACGTCGCCTTTTTGCTCCAATTTTTCCATCGCTTCGCGCTGTTTTCTTTCAAAATCAGCCTTGATGTCCTTCTTGGGTGCAGCGGGTTGCTCAACGGTGGGGGTGGGTCGACGAGCATGCTGGCGTTCGCGTTCATTGCGTCGGCGTCGGTGTTGCTGTGAAGCATCTTTCGCGAAGGGGTTGAATTCCTCCCGCTTCCCGCCTCGACGACCGTTGATTGGTAAGACCCCCAACCGATTGGGAACGACGACCCATTAAAACCGTATGCCCCTGTTCTGCTTAGGACCAAACGATTGGTGTCTGGTCCGTTCGCAGGTACTGATCGATGGCGCTTTGGTCAAGGCTGGTGGTCCGCTTCTGCAGTTCAAGCCACCCCAACAGGGCGATCATGGTGCCGTTATCGATGCAGTACATTCGTGGTGGGGCGTGGGACGTGCCCTCCCGGTCGCCGGACATCTCTTCGCACATGGTTCGAATCCGTTGATTGCAGGCAACCCCCCCACCAAGGAGAAGTTCAGATTTCCCGGTGTGCGCCATGGCGCGTTCGGCTACTTCGACACAGGAGGCAAAGGCGTGCTCTTGGAGCGACCAGCACACCGCATCAAGTGGCATGCCGTTGTCAACCAATCGCTGCGCTGCGGTCAAGAGGCCAGAAAAGGCGAGGTCCATACCGCGAACGGCGTAAGGGAGCTGCAATCCTTCCATGTCGGGGTTGGGCACGCGTTCTAGGTATTGCTTGGCAAGTTGTTCAATCTTCGGGCCGCCGGGGAAAGGGATGCCTTGGTTTCGAGCGAATTTATCCAGCATGTTACCGATGCCGATGTCAAGTGTTTCGCCGAGCACTCGATAGCGACCGTTTAAGCGGGCGATCACCTGTGTGTTTCCACCCGAGACATANAGCAAAACGGGGTCATCACATCCGCACTGTTGGCGTCCAATTTCAATGTGAGCGACGCAATGGTTCACGCCGATGAGCGGGACATCCATCCGTGTGGCAAGCCCTCGTGCGACGGCGGCGCCAACTCGAAGACACGGCCCGAGGCCTGGTCCCTGCGAGTAGGCAACGGCTGCAATGTCCTCCGTNGTTAACCCGTGTTGATCGAGAACCGAAGTGAACAGATCGGCCGCCACGTCCTTGTGGTGGTCTGCAGCCTCTCGAGGGTGAATGCCCCCTTGATCGGGACGAAGCGTATCACTTGAGGCGGGATAAGGGATGCCGTCCTTGTCAACCAACCCGAACGAAAGCGTGTGCGCAGTGGTTTCAATGCCCAACGTCCAACCTGTCATGGTCCTGCGTGCAACCGATTGTTCTTCAACCCTCTTCCCTTGAGTTGAATCGTGCGAGCCGTCTTTCTCAACGCCGGGCCGCTCGTGCATTTCGCCCACGACCGAACTTCCTATGAGAATTCAATAGATGCTGCTGGGAAGGCGNTTATCGTAGAAGATGGTGCTATTGNATCNATNAAGGAATCAGGTGAAGTGGTTGAAGAATACAGCCTTCACGGTGATGTTGTTGACGCCGCCACCGCAGATCTGGCCGTACACGATTTGGCTGGTCAATCGGTCGTCCCGGGTCTGATCGACGGCCACACTCACTTGCTTTGGGCGGGTGATCGCTCAAGAGAAGTCTCCTGGCGGCAGGCAGGGAAGTCCTACACTGAAATTGCGGCCATGGGCGGTGGAATTCGTTCAACGGTTGAAAGCACTCGCCTNGCGGGTGATGACCAGTTGTTCGCGCTTGGCTACAAGCGATTACGGGAAGCTCTCCGGACGGGCACNACNCACCTTGAAGCCAAGAGCGGCTACGGGTTGTCAACTGAGTCGGAATTGCGATTGCTCCAAGTNGCCTCACGCCTCAACGGCATCTCGCACACACCGACCATCGACTCAACGTGGATGGGAGCCCATGACACGCCTCCAGGAACACCTCGAGAGGTTTACGTTGAAACCTTGCTGAGTGAACAGCTGCCTGCCGTCGTCGAGCAAGGAATNGCTCGGTCTGCTGACGTGTTTTGTGAACCTGGGTGGTTCACGGTGGAAGAAAGCGAAGACATTCTCCGGGCGTCACGAAAGGCCGGCCTGGAGCTACGAATGCACGTCGATGAATTTGTGGATGGGGGCGGCGCTGAACTCGCCTCGGCCCTCGGTGTTGAGACGGCCGATCATGCGTACCACACGCCCATGGCGGTGCGCTTGGACATGAAATCAAACGGTGTGAACACCGGATTTTTACCGGGAACGCCGTATGCNATGGGTGATCAGTGGCCCGACATGACCGAANTCGTAGAGCATGAAGTGCCGTTTACCCTTGCGACCGATTTTAATCCAAACTGCCAAACACTTAGCATTCCGCTGATGTGTTCGCTGATGGTTCAGCGATGCGGCATGAATCCGCTGTTGGCCTTGGAGGCGGTCACGGCTTCAGCAGCCAAAACCACCCCTCACCCGTCGGGACGACCGCATGGCGTTCTCAAGGAAGGCGCCGTTGCAAATTTCAACATCGTCGATGGGCCCCATTGGGAAGCCGTTTGTTTGCGTCCATCGGGCTCCCCGTTTTCCGCTACGGTCCTGAACGGGCAATTCATTTCGCATTGACTTCGGATTATAGTNGCATCCATTATGATTTCAATTAGATGTTATACAAATACGATTTAGGTGAATATCATGGCATGGGTAGAGACCATTGTGTGCTCGGGCAGAAAAGGATCGGATGCGCGACTACGGCGTATGTTACGGGCTCGTCAAGAATACAAGCGGCGACAACCTGGCTGCATCGGGGCATGGATGGGCACGGGTGCAGAATCCTCAAACATGATGCTCGTTCAATCGGCATTCGTTTCTGCGGCTGACTGGAAACGCGTCTCGGCCGAAATCCAAACGGTCATGGATGCTGAGGACGGTGGCATTGAGGGGCTTTTGTTGGGTCCGCCCTTGGTGGGGATCTTCGAAATTCCCAACGAAGAGCTCCAAAACNTGGGCTTCCCTGAAAATGATTGATTTCGCGCCCCACGTAACGTCGCATAATGTGAGTTATGCGACACCGACCGGATTCCGAACAATGGGAGACGGCCCGTATGACTGGAAGATGAGCCGCAGTACANCGTTTTCCNGNTTNTTGGNCNNCNNCATTTNCATTTTNNTGNTGTTTTCAACCTTTGAACCCCCCCTTTGAGGGTCAAAAAAAGGAAAATTGATGAATATTCAACAGAAGCGTTCAATATTCGAACCTGCTCGCCAACTTTGAGCACCATGGCAGAGATTCAAGGTTATTGCATGAAGTGCAAAACGTACGGGCCCATCAAGAACGGTGAAAAAATTGCCATGGCCAACGGCCGCACGCGGATGGCCGGATTTTGTTCCCAACCTGGATGCACGGGGAAGATTTCCAAGATCATCGCGTGATGAACATCACGGCAGCCTACCGAATTCATTTAATAGAAATGTCAGGTGGGTTAACCTACCTAGGGCTCGTGGTCTAGGGGTTTATGACGTTGCCTTGACATGGCAAAGATCGAGAGTTCGATTCTCTCC
>PBOE01000002.1 GCA_002725275.1 Methanobacteriota archaeon | reverse complement strand
CCATGCCGTTCCCAGACACCTTCAGGATTTCAAGCCTTCATCGGGCGTCGTTGGCCTCCGTGACAGACGGTTTTGGGAAGGGCGCAGCCAAAGATGTTGTTTCCATGCACCGAAGTCTTCGATTTCAATGGCCACGTCGAGGTGAAGATCGGCTGGAACCAGTTCACGGACTTCAACAACGGCGTGAGCCTGCTCTCCGGCCGCCAGAGAAAGGCGTGGCGGTCGTCCCTTGAACTGCCAGGGCTCACCGATCGTCCAACCCGTGATCTTGAACGGGTGACTTCCGGCTCGCAGTTGGACGTGAATTTGCCGTTCGGTCTCGGGCGACCACGTCGCTTGCAGTTGCGGAATGGCGCCCTCACGCTGGCGCAGGGCACCGATGATGGAAACGGCCACGACCGCAGCGACGGCCGTGAGCAACAGGGGTGTCCATGCCTGACTCGGACTCACGGTTTGCTGCGGGGAGGGAAGTGGACCGTGAGCCATCCACAACAATCGACTCTCAAGGTCGGTCTCCGCTTCACCTCCGAAGACCACGACCGTGTAGGACCATCCGTTTGGCTCGTCCAGCAGGTCAACCCCTGCCGCTTGGAGGTGGTCGGCCGGCAGCATGGAAACGAACGCCGTGCTGTTGTTGGCCTTCACGGAAAATCCAACCTCGGGGCGCAGTTCACGAACCAGGTGATGCACGGTGCGCTGGTGAACATCCACCGCGCGGTCTTCGGTCAACACCACGTAGAGGATGGTGTGGTTGCTGAGGTTTTGCAGCGGTGTCACTTCGAGGTCAAACGCCACCATTCGTGCTCGGTCCTCTGCTGAGACGACCCTGACCTCACCTGTAACCATCACCATCGGGACGGCTGGAAGGGCGTGCTGTTCCGTCGTGCTTTGACCTTCGTTGGCCTCCAGCGAAAGGTTCCGGTTGGAGGCTCGGTAGAGGGCGTCGTCGTCGGGCCAATCCGAACCGGTCTCCTCGCTCCATGACCACCACGTCCATCGCACGTGGTCGTCTTGAGGTTCGGGGACGTCGGACAGTGAGGCAGGTACGTACACTTCCTCCAGCCCGGCGGCCTTGCTTTCCACCAGTTCACTCGCTGCATGAACGGCCCACGGTTGTTGGGCGCCAAGGGCGACGGGCAGGATGAACACGGCCAAGACCGCAGCGAGAAGAAGTCGAGGCACCTTCATTCCTCCTCGTCTCGCCATGGCAGGCCGAGTTTGTAGCGCAAGATGTTCTGTTCGTTCACGTCGATCATCAACGTAATGCGAGCACCCACCCAGACCGAGATCGTCTCGAGTCCCCAAGGCAGTTCGCTTCGAAGCAGGTACGCTCCAGCGGGCAGGGAAACCAGTTCGGTTTCGGCAAAAAAGTCGTCCAGCAGCGGTGCCCAGCCCCTCAAGAGACGGACAAAGACATCGGCCGATACGGTTGCAACGTTGTTCTCAAACCGATGTCCGTAAGCATAGAGCGCCTCTTGACGGGATCGCCAAGACCCTTTCTTGAGCGTGAAAGCGGGGAGTCCAGCGTGCACCACCCGCACGGGATGAAACGAGTCCCCGCCCCAAACATCACCTTTGTTGGTCGGTGAGGGCGGGTGAAACAGGCGCTCGTGAACCATGGGCGGGGCCACGTTTAGGCGCTTTCCGCGCTGCCAGAGCGAGGTTCCGCTCAGGTCGATGCCGTACATGGTTTGAACGTGCTCAACCACCTCCGCCCGTGCCTGAATCACGGAATTGGAGGTCGGGGCGGGGGGGGGTTTGACGGCCGGGGGCCAGTTTCCTTCGGCCCGGACGGAGCGGCGTGAACGGTAGGCGTTGGCGACCGTTTCTTCGCCTTCATGGCGATGGCGGAATTGAGCCACGAAGAAACCACCCGTGTTGTTGTCGTCGTGCCACAACCGCAGGCAATGAGGAAGACGCTCCACCAGCATGGCTTCTTCGGTTGCATCACCCAAACCCAACACCACACGGTCTCGTGGCGAGAGGTGCTCCGGCTGGAAGAAGGGCAGGGCTTCAACTTCGCTAAGGTCAACGGGTGCGCCGTCTTCGTCGAGCACCGGCCAAGCCGTCAAGCCGGGGTGCAACACGATGCCTTCGAGGGCCATCGGAACCAGTTCAAGGTAGGGGCATCGTCGAAGCACTTCGGCCACCACGGCTTCGTTTTCGACCGGGTCCATGCTGCACGTGGAATAGACGAGATGGCCTCCCGGAACCAAAAGGGAGGCGCCTCGTACGGTGATGTCCACCTGCATCTTGAACATCTTCCGACTTTCTTTCGGTGTCCAGTCCCACCAAACGTCCCGGTTTTTTCGAGTGGTGGCCGTGCCGGTGCACGGGACATCAGCGATGATCGCATCAAAACCCGGCGGCGGTAGCCTTCCGAAATGACGTCCGTCGTGTTGGGTCACCACGATGTTGGCCAACCCAAGGCGACTCCGGTTGCTGACCAGCATGTTGAGTCGACCCGACACGGGTTCGTTGGCCACCACCACGCCGTGAGGGTGCAAGCGTTCGCCAAGTTGTGTGGTCTTTGAGCCGGGCGCCGCACAAAGGTCGAGGCTCAGCACTTCCGGCTTGGTTCGAAGAAGACGGACGGGCAGCATGCTGGCGGCCTCTTGTCGTGTGATGCGACCGGTTTCGTGAAGGAGCGCCATCATGCGTTGAGCGACGCCCTCGGGGGCTCTCCCTCTCGCAAACGGCATGACAAACGCCGTCTCCTCGCCCATCCAGCCGAGCTCCACAGCGCCCAAGGCTTTGACCTGTTCAACGGTCCATGCGCGGTCGCTTCGGTGAAGGGAAATCCGAAAGGTTTCGGGAAGCGGCTCAAGCGCCGTGTCCAACCACGTCTCCCCGTCTCGCCCGAGGTGCCGTGCCAATGCCGCCAGCGAAGATTGCTGAGCGTAGGCCTTGCGCTCTTCGGCGGCGTCGGTCGGTCCTCGCACACCTTCGCCTTGGTCGTCCTTGCTTTGGGTCTTCCGCCATGATGAAAAGGTGGGCCATGGCCTTGCGGTACATGTTGGCGGCCTCCGCACCGTGGTACCTTCCAGCCCTGTTTCTCGCCTGCCTTTCGTGGGCGATGGCCTTTCAGGTGCTGGACGTCGTGCGCCAGCGCCCCGTCGCCCGTCGAATCTACGTGCTGATGCCCCCGGTGCTGACCCTTGGGTTGCTTCTTTCACGGGCGTCCGATTTGTTTGGATTGGACCCCCACCATCCCGAGGTGGCCACGGTGCTCGGGTCGTCCGCCAGCACGGGTGAACGCCTGCAACTTCTTCTGACCGGTCAGGGCGCCATCGAGGGGGCGTTGTTGGCGTTCTTCGTGTTCGCTGTCCTTTCCCCCCGTCTCCCGAGCCTTCGTGCCGCTTCCGAACCCACCAGGGTTGCGGTCCAAGGCAAGATGATGTCCCACGCCGGGTGGTGGGCGCTCATCGCCCTGATGATGCTGTTCGACCCCGCCGCCTACGAACCCATGACGGCGCCGCCGGAAACCCCCACGGTTGCCCTGTCGACCTGGGATGCGTTTGGTTGGGTCGTGTTGTTCACGTTGCTCTTGATGATGGCGGGTGAAATCCTGACGGCGACGGCTCACATGGCGTCGAGCGGTGAGACGAACCTGCTGTTTCATCGCGCCTTGCTGAAAACGGCCGTGGCGGGGCTCGTTGGTTGGTTGGTGTTGTCACAAACCGCCGTGTTCGAACCGTCGTGGTGGGCGCGACCCACCACGGATGCCCGCTTGGCCATGGGCGCATCGATCTTGGTTTACACCACGCTCATGGCCAGCATGCATGCGTTTTCCACCGTAGCGGAAGGCCTGCATTCAGCCGCTGCCCGTCAAGCCACCTCCCTCGGATGGTCCCTCGCCCTCATCACCGTCCTCCTTGTGACCCTCACGTCGAACACGGCGCACCACGTCCCCGCCTACGGCACGGGTACGGACGCCCTTCTGACCGGGTGGCGATGGGCGGCCTTGGCTCTGATCGTTGCCGCCGGGGCGATGATCCTCCCAATGGCCGGGTTCGATGCAGCGCACCATCCTGAAGCGTGGTGGTTTCGAGCGGCACTCATGATGTTTCTTCCCATTGCCGCCCTGGTGGCCGATGGAGGGTGGCTTCTTCTGCCGGCAGCCTTGGTGGCGGGCGGCGTGTTTCCCACCGTTCACGTCTTCATGATGGCCGATGGGAAGCATCGGAGGGTGCCGTTCGTGGTGGGTCTTGGTTTGGTGATCGCTTGTTTGCTCGTGGTTGTAACGTCACCTCAGGCTTCCTTGTTGTTCGCAGCGGCCAGCACGGTGCTCACTTCCCTCGTCGGTGCAGGATGGTACCGCCGTGAGCGTCGGAACAGTGCTGGAGAATCCGTGCTTTGAGCCTCAGATGAGGCGCGTTCTTTAAGAGGGCATCAACGAAGCCACGATTGAAATCTTCGGATTTCAGGGATGGGACCCTCATGGCACGAGCCTTCCGCGCAGGCGTTGAACCACGACGAAAATTACGAATGCCGCTCCGTCACCGACTTTGGCGGCCAACACGGGACCTTGCCTCGCTCACGTCCCGTGCGCAGCGCATCGGAGAACAGATGGGTCCATTGACTGAAGTGCCCGCGTTGGTCCGTATTGAGAACGAACATTGGATCTTTGAGCGCATCGAAGCGTCGACCCTTCACCAGCTGACCCACCGTTTGGTGCTTCAAACCAACCAGGGGGAGGAAGTGTTGGGTGTTACCGAGAACTTCGCCACGGCGCTTGAAGTGGCGCGTTGCATGGCGGAGAGCGACCAGCGGGTTGTGCTGATTCAGCCGTTGTGAATTCAGAACAGGTTCATGATCGCTTGAACCACGCCCTGGTTGACCAGGTAAAAGAAGCCACCAAGTAGGATGCAGGCCAGGTAGACTTGGGCCGGCGTGATTTTCCACGATTCTTCCGATTCCTCATCGAAATATCGGATCAAACCAGCGGCTTGTTGGATGCCGCTGCCGTCGCTTTTCTTCTTCGTCGCCATGTGGACCGGTGTTGGCCAGCGACCTCCCCCTTATCAACGCGACGCGTCTTTCACGCCTCTTCATCGGCCGGGGAGCCGCCGGATAAATCGATGAACGGGACCACTTCTTCCTCCATCAACGACGCCTTGAGTTCAACAACCTCACCTTTCGTCTTCGTGTTGGACGCGGCGATGTCCGTGCCGTCTGAATAACGGTCGCTCGGCGCTGCAACGTACTCGGCGTCCGGGTCGGAGCTCATCTGAATCAGGGTGGCTTCGAGTCGAGCCATGGCTCGCTCAACACCCGGCGCATTGTCCTCCGAGAGCGCCTGCCGTGCCATGTGGAGGTCGTCATCGATGATGGCGCGCCACTCCTGGGCGTCGTCAACGGCCTCGGACCAGACCTCCATCGCTTTGGAACGCATGCGTTCGATGATTTCGGTGAGGTCGTTCTTTCCGCTGTCAATGAGGTTGCGCCACGACCGTTCGTTGTCCTTCAGGTTGAACCCCATGCGGCGATTCGCCCAACGCTCTGCAGCGTGTTGATGCGCCATTTCCCACGGCGATTGCCCCAAGGCACTGCTGGTGTCGAGGGCAAGGCGCGCTCGTTCGGCCAGTGGTCCGCCCAGTCGGATGACGTTGAGGTAGCCAGAGGTCAACAAACCCCACCCCCAATAGGGGAGGGATTGGATTTCAACGCGCAAGTCACCGCTGTTGACCACCAGCGTCCAGCGTTGTTCGTTGTACCCGGGGGCCTGCGTGAACACCGGCGTGTCCGGGTTGGTAAGTTGGGCCAAAACGGCTTTGGCAACGTCGCCGAGGTAGACCACCCGTGCAGGTCCCGTGTAGTGCTTACCGCGTAACAAACCGTGTTCGGTGTCGATTTTGTGGGAGGCATCCGCTTGACGTACTTGGGCGAGCAACACCGAATGCGTGGGGCTGATCACTTCGTCCACATCGGTCCCCTCGGTGTTCGTTCATCCCAGATGTTTGATGTCAAACGACATCGGTGGTGTGGTTCAACCGACGTCCTCTGTCATCCATTGCCACCATGCCCTCCATGCTCCGTGGACGTTCAAGGACCACATGAAGGAACCGCATCCAAGCACCGTTGTTTGATGCAGGAAGGTTCAAATTGGGTCTCGCCCATGTCTCAATCGGTGAAACCATGGCGAAGAAGGCAAGCGATTCGGGCATCACATCGTTGCCCGGTGTTGGTGCAGCAACGGCAAAGAAACTGACAGCGGCCAAGCTGGGGACCGTGGCCAAATTGGCAAAAGCCAGCCTCGGGGATTTGCAAAAAGCGGGTCTTTCGGCTGCCGTTGCGAAGAAGGTCTTGGCCGCCGCCAAGGCGGCAAGTGGCACCAAGAAAGCAGCCAAAAACGCCACCAGCAAGGCGTCTAAGGTCGCAAAGAAGGCGGCCAGCAAGGCCAAGTCAACCACAAAGAAAGCCGCAGCGAAGGCCAAAACCACCTCCAAAAAAGCAGCGGCAGCGACCAAGGAAGCCAGCGAGAAGGCCGTCGGCAAGGGGCAAAAAGTTGCGGAGAAGGTGGTCGAGAAGACTCAGTCCGCCAGCACCAGCCTCAAGACCTCACGGGACAAGGACCGGAAGGGGTCCAACATCAAGGTCCCCAAATCCGTGAAAGACATGCCTTGGTTCAAAAAGCGCTGAAATAACCGCTACGTTTGAAGACTCTCTTCAACGATGGCTCATCATGCCAAGGCGAAAATACGGGCGCCTTCGCAAAACGGTTGAGCTTCCACCCAAAGGAAACTGTTCCCGTTGCCGGTCCGGCAAACACTGCCCCATCGAGGGCCATCAGGGCCAAGCCATTCACCCCCATCGCGGGTGGACTGGTCCGGAGCGGATTGACAAACGGAAGAAATCCACGTCGTGATCAAACGATGCCGTGGGTGCTGGCCGTGGGCGTGGTCTCTTCAACTTCAGCGATTTCAATCGGCGACTCATCCATGTTTTCTCGCAAGGATTGAGCGCGGTGGTAGACTTCGCGAAGGGTTTGGTCTGAGATCTCCAAGTAGACACGCGTGGTAGCGATGGTGGCGTGCCCCATAAGCCGCTGAATGGTGACCAGATCAGCGCCGCGTTCCAAGAGGCCCGTGGCGAAGTTGTGCCGCAACACGTGAGGCGTCAACTTCCCCTTGGGAAGGTTGGCTTCTTGCCCGAGCGCATCCATCATGCGTTGGATGCCACGTGGCTGAAGCCGCCGCCCGTGCCGGTTGACGAAACATGCTTGCTCTGAAGGGACGACCAAACGGTTACGAATGGGCATCCACGCTTGGAGGCGTTCCAGCGTTCGCTTGGTGAACAGCACCAATCGGTCTTTGTCCCCCTTCCCGCCAAGCACGCGTGCCGAGCCGTCATCGAAATCAATGTCCTCAAGGTTCAACTCACAGACCTCACTCACGCGCATGCCGGTGTCAAGCATCATGGTGACCACGAGCGAAGCAACAGGGTCTTCACTCAACTCGGCCATTTCCAAGACCGTGGTCAGTTCGCGCCGGGTGAGGGTTCGAGGCAGTCGTTTCCCGGTGCGTGCGCGTTGAAGGTGGTCGGGCCAAATCAAACCCAACCAGCGAATGAAATGACGTGCAGCAGCGATTCGGGCGTTGTAGGTGGTCGGTTTGAGACCGGCGATGCTGTGGGCCCAAACGTCGAGTCGGCCGTTCATGGGTTCCATGCGCTCTGCCAACGCCTCGATGGAAAGCGCTTCGTAGGCGGCCTCGTCCAGCACGTCTTCGGTTGGAAGAACGGTTTCGATCAGCGGTCGCAGCCCGTAGAAGTAGGATTTCTGCGTGTTCTCCGACTTGTTTTCCGTTTGGAGTTGGCGTCGATAACAGTCCAGCCAGGGGAGGTGGCGCAGGTGAACCAAGCGTGCGGGGAGCGTCAGTTGCTCTTGGGTCAGTCGACGTTGGCTTGGCCTACGCGCTTGAGGCTGTGGCGTTCGCTTCCCTCGTTCGTTCATTTGGCGTCACCGCCCCCCGCCGAAGCGGGTGTGCATCCCGTGTCCCTGAGGACGTGGTGAACTGGACGACCGTGTTTATCAAATCATCGCTAACGAAGAGGGTGATGAAGGGAAGGGACCCAACTTGTGCCTTGGCACAAGAGGGCCGTTGTACAACTCAGAGAGCTGGAAGAAGGGTCAGCACAGGCTGCAATCCTCAGTCGAGGTGCAGAATGCCTTGCTTCTTGACGTTGGCCTTCTTGATCTTGTCAGGAAGCCAGTCAGGACCGCCAGCGGGCTTGTCGACCATCGAAATGCTGCCAGTGAAGTGGTGAACACGCTTGGTGCCACGCTCTCGCAGTTTGATGTCGGTGTGTCCACGGGTTGCAGCCTTGANGGCTGCACCGCGGGGTTGCTTGCTTGCAAATACTTGCGTCGTGTCCTTTCCGCCCTCCATGAGAACGAAGTATTTCTTTCCGTCTGCCATTTGGATTACCTCCGGTACAGCGTTCTAACCTAGAGCATATAATGATTTTGGCGAAAAACAGGGGTACTGCGCCACATATGGCGAACAGTACCCCGTTCCGGAGCCTGTTTTTTCCATCGTTTGGGCGCAGTCCAACGGTTTAGCAACCGGGTTAATCGAGGTCTGCACCGGCGAGTGTTTTGGTCTCGACGACACCGTCAACGGAACGAATGTGCTCCACCACGGCTTTGGCGATGGTGGCCAAATCCTTGGCTTCCAGCTTCACGATCAAATCGTGGTCACCAAACAACACCGTTGCATCCGTTACGTGGGGAAGNTCTCGAACGCAGCGGTGGACCTCTTGTTCCGTGCCGGGCTGGACGTTGATGAGGACGTACCCAATCGCCATGATGCTCGTGTGCAGACAGTGGGTCTTAGCACATCACCCTTCCGATGATGCTGCCCCTTCTGCCAGTGTGGCTTTGGATGCCNTTACATAGGTTACCCATTGCTCCTCGGTCCACCCTTCTGGAGCGGGACCGTCCAACCAATCGGCGTAGGCCTCCAGCGTCCAGCCCTCGGGAACGATGTTGAAAGNCTCGTTCGTTGAGTCGGTCTCGGCCACGTCAGGGGTTGAATCATGGTGTTCTTCTTCAAAGAGGTCGGGCGTGCTCTCCTGCTCAAAGAGGTCCTCGGCATTGGTGAGGGTGTCCAAATCGTCCTCGCCCCAGGTTTTCTCGGCCTCACGTAATGTTCGGCGCCTGAGAAGGACCGTCAAGCCGAGAACGGCTGCGACCAAACCGGCCAGTCCAAGGGGCAGGAGNAGAACAGGTTCGTCCGCCTCGGCGGTCGGCGTCGTTCCTCCATCGGTGCTGGCATTGCAGTCTTCGCAGGCTTCAGCGGGACCGACGACCACCTGAGCGGTGGAGGCGAACGCTTGCTGAAGTTCGTCAAGGCAGGTCAGGTTGACCGTNAACGTGGTGTTGGCCAGCCCTGTCGTGACGGGGTATTGGAAGCGAAGGACGTTGGTGAACATCCCCTCCGGACCTCCGGGGACCACGGCTTGCGAGAGCAGCCCACCGTCTTCGCTGTAGAGGTTGTAGGCACAGGCGACCTGATCCAAACCGTCCAGATCACCAACGGTGATGTTGGTGAAGAGATCCTGGCCCGGCACCGCCGGAGAGAACACCGCTGGTTCGATGACGGTGGGGGCGTGTTGGAAGGTCAAATCCAGCGATTCGGATTTGACAAGACCGTCGAGGTCACTCACCGAAAACACCGCTGTTCCCGGGCCGTCCACCAGCGAATTGTCCAATTTGAGGCGGAAATAAAACCACTGCACGTGGTCGTCGAAAACCGTCTGGTCGCAGGGAGCAGGTGCCACGTCCCAGGTCGGGGTTTCAATGAGAGGTGCATTGATNGCCCATCCTGTCTGGGCCAGTTGGGCGCTGACCGATTGAAGAGGCCGGTCGCTGACCACACCCACCACCAAGGTCGCCACCTGACCGAAGGTCATGTTGTTCAGGACGCNGACAGCGTCGCACGCCTCGAACAAGACCACGGACGGCGGTGTCAACAGGAAGGGCACGCTGAGGGTGGCGGAGGCGGTCGCACCGTGTTGCCCTCGTCCGCTGGCGGTGAGTTGCAATTCGCCCGCTTCCAGTGCCACCGGCCATTGCTCCAGCGGGATGATGCTGACATTGTTTCCGCTCGTGATGTCCAAGGGGAGTTGAACAGGTTCACCTCCCGGCCACTGGAGGGAAAGGTAACCGATGAAGGACGTGTCTGGGTCGTCCACGTCTGAAACTTCGACCTTCACGTGTTCCGCACCGTTGCCAACCACGCGGTCCAAGGCCGTTCCGTCGCTTGTTTCAACCGAAATCGAAACCTCCGGTGCTCGGTCTGCCACGCGGAGGGTGCGCTGGAGAAGGAGGGACCCGGTCGCGGTCCTCACTTCCAATTCCACGTCGTCCAAACCGCTTCCTCGCTCCAGCATCAGCGTGGTCGTGTAGCAGTAGAGGTGGGTGGCGGACTGTTGGACGTANGTGACGTTTCCGAGCGTGCCGCGGTTGGTCATGAAGACGGGAGCCGGTGAATCGAGGCGGTAGTCTGCATCAAGCACGCAAGCGGTGAGAACGCTTGGAAGATGACGGTAGAGGCCCGGTGGCGGTTTGTTTGGCAGGAAGGAGGCGTTGTTCCACCCCGAGGGGTCAACACCACTGGCGTGCGGTCCGTACCAGGTCGGCGGGGCGTCAACAACCTGCGTTACGTTTTCCACGGTCATGCTGGTCGACATGTTTTGTCCGTCGCTGACCGTTGCACGGAGCACTACACCGCCCAAGCTTGCGTTGGCCGGAATCACCAGCGAGGTTTGCCAAAGCGTCTCGCTCACCGCACCGAGTTGAACCACGGTCCAAGCCGATTCGTTGATCGATGCATTGACCGTCAGAATTTGCCACGCCATCACGGCGTCGTTTACACCGTTGTCGTCTGCGACTTCCACCGAGCAAATCGTGTAGCCGCCTCGGGACAGGGAGGACGCACTGCAGTACACGTCATCAATCGTTGGTGGTGCGTTGACAATGAGTGAGATGGACTGCAGATTGTTGGCAAAATTTCGCTCAGCCGTGCCGTTCACATAGCGAACACGAAGGTCAAGGTACCCGCTTGCTGACGGGACGACGGTCACGTTGAACGTGGCTCGACTTCCCGTCTGGTCACCCGCAGCGAGTTGGATAGGAGTCTGATTCATCAGGACGTTCCCGAGCACACTTCGCACTTCGAGCGTTCCGTTTGAAGCGGCCATGCCAAGGTTTTCGACCATCACCTCGAGGTTCACGGGCTCCCCTTCGTTCACGTCGCCGACCGACCGNACGGCGATGAGGTTGACATCATGGAGGGTGTTGAGGTAGGGTGCCATCTTGGGGTCACCAACCACCACACCCATCCAACCCGTGTACAGGTTAGCGGCTGCATGACTCTCCGCCAGGTTGTATCCGGAGGCATAGGTCGGCAAGAAGGTGCTCGGGAGGCCGACGGCGGTGAGGTAGGGTTCGTAGACGTAGCCTTTCACACCCGAGACCCCGTCCTCCAACAGATCGGCGATGAGCGATTGCCCGTAACTTGTCCCCCAGTTGAACGACCGCCCTCCGGTGGACACGGCCGTGTCNGCGATGGACCCGTTCACCCAATCCATGTGGGGGCGAACGGNTCGAAGCACCNCGCTGTCGATGAACAAGGAGCCCACGGTGGAGGTCGATTCGATGTCGAGCACCACGTGAACGACCAGATGCGTGGCGTCCGCTGCAGGGCGCATGCGCATGGATTGGGTGGTCCAGGCGGTGGTGAAGGTTTTCGTGTTTGAGACGTTGGTCGACACCACGGTACCGGCTGCGTCCAGGGCTTCCACGCGGAGGGAAAACGCACCGTTGACCTCGCCTTCTCGCTGGCCGTGGACGTGGATGTTCCAAACGTGCCCCATCAGGTCGTTGGGCACCGTGAACGTCGTTTCAAGAAGGGCCACACCCGCTCCGGCGCCAGAATAGGTCGTACAGTTGTCGATGATGGTCCGGCGAAGGGTCGTGATGTCCTGGTCTTCGAGGGCCACGTCCCACACCATGACTTCGTCAATCATGCCCTCAAAGTAAGCGCTTCCAGCGCGGTTGACCCCGAGTTTGTACAAATCGACGTTGGTGAACGAGCCGGCGGGGTAGGTGTCCTCGTTGACCAAGACCCCGTCCATGTACTGGCGAAGGTCGCCGTTGTCAAACACGGAAACAAGATGGGTCCATCGCTGTGCCACCACGTCGCCAAAGGCCTTGGTTTGGTTGTTGTGAAGGCGCCACTCTTGATTCGAGATCATGTGTTGGAACGAGGCGTTGGAACCGGCTTGATTGCTGACGGCGAACGTGGAGGCGTAATTGCTCGGTGTCGTGGTGTTCGCCCACACCCACTGGCTGACGGTGAGGTTGCCGTCCTGGTCCTCCACGTTCACGCTGGCGACATCGTTGCTTCCGTCAAACCACAAACAGGACCCGTCAGGGCACGCTCGCCAGTTGCTGTTGTCCATGCCGCTCAGGGAGAGGTTGGCCTGCTCGGTTCCGTTGTCGACAGCGCTGTTGCCGCTTCCGTCTTCAAACGCCCAGTGGTGGACGAGGTTGGCTGCCTTGGGCGGAGCGTCAGAAGCGACGTAAAAGGCAGCGGCTGGAACCGTGGCCTTGGGGGTGTTTGGTCCCTGCCACGAGAAGATCAGCCCGTGAGGCCCACCGCCCTGAAAGAACTCAATCCTGAATTCATGAAGGCCTTCGGTCAGGTTGACGGAGCCGGACCGCTCAACCATGCCGTGCATGCCGTAGTTGGTGACGAGGGATTGGCCGTTGATCCACAACTCCGAACCGTCGTCGGAATTGATGAAAAAGGTCCAATTTCCAGACGAGGGCACGTCGATGAGGCCGCTGAATCGAGCGCCCCAGTGGTGCTTGAATCGATCNTCAAGACCCGGATAGGCGTTGTTGGATGAGCCTCGGTTCAGGTGGGGTTCGATCTGCACTCGATCGGGTTGACGGTCGATGAGGGACGGCATGCTGGAGGCACTGAAACTNACGCCGTCGTTGTCAAAGTATTCGCCGTAAATGCCCTGCATGGCCTTNCCACCGTCCTGGTCGCACGCCGTTCGCAACTCGGCCTCGAAGGCGCCGTTTCCGCCTTGTTTCGTTTCGGTTTGGTAGGTCCACGCGAACTCGTCTTCTGGCGCTACCGTCGGTGAGGTGTGGTTCCAGTACCTCGACCCGCTTTGCCACGCCGTGTCCAACGTGTCAAAACCGCTGTTAGGCAGGTAGTTTCGGTTCCAATTGCCGTCGTTGCTGCCCCACGATGCGTAACCCATCACGTTGGAAACGTTGGTGATGAACTCGGTTTCCTCGTCGAAGAGAACGGGCAGTCCCATGCTTCCGTTGAGCGTGGTGTTGGCGGTGTAGAGGTCGTCGTTCCAGAATTTGTACCCGGATTCGTTTCGGTTCGTGGCCAAGTCGAGGACAAAGGTCCCACGCTGGCCGAGGCTTTGGTTGGCACGTTCGATGAGGTCAAGGGCCGTATCAACGGTGTAGCCGGTCAGTCGCGTGACGAGAAAGAAGCCGTACTTGCTTCGTGTGAAGGGCTCCATCGCTTTCCCCGCCAGCGGACCGTAGTCGTGGGTGCCCCAGTAGTTGTCACCGATGGTGCTGTTGTAGGCGCCGCCCAGAAGGGCGAGTTCTTGGTCGAAGCTGGCCTTGTCGTTGCCGCCCGACACGCGAAGTGGAATGCCCTTGGTGGTCACCAGGTAGTTCAGGCTGTTCACGGAACTTCGGTTTTGCAGCATCTCGAGGAAGGGCGTGGCGAAGTAAGTGTTGAATTGATTCCGATTGATGGTTTCTCCCGTTGGGGTGCCTGACTGGTTGAACAGGAAGACACGGTCGAGCGAGATGTTTCGAGCGGCAACGAACGCCCAACCGATGGTCCTGCTCTCATCGGACAGGTTGTTGATGAGCACGCCGACGTCGCTGTAGTCAATGACGCCCTGGTACGAGAAGCCCTCGGGAACGGCGATGGTGTTCCAAGGTGTTTGATTCCAGACATCGGGTTGCTCGCCAACAAGGAAGCCGGAAAACATCCGATCGTCCGCTAATTCAGTGGACGTTTGAACGGGATTGAGGGGCGCATGCGTCGGTGGAAAAAGCGACAGCAGAAGAAGACCGACAAACGCGAGGCTGGCCGCCTTCGTCGACATGTTGATTGCATCGTGAGATTGATTTTAGCCGTATCGCTTTGCTGGGAACCGGCACAAGGCACGCCACCCCTCTGATTTGGCGGGGTTCATTGAATTCCGGCGTAGATAATATGTAGGGTCGCTTTCTCTCAGAACCGATGGCCGAGCTCTACATGGCACGTACGTGCAAGCATGGTGTCCTCCGAGTGATGGGGGGTGACCTGTGGAATCACAGCGGCGATGTTCTCGTGACACCAGCCAACAATCGNCTGTCGGGTCGCGAAGGTTTGGACGCGATGGTTCATCAAAAAGCGGGCAAGGAACTGACCCAAGTCACCCGAAACATCTGCCTTGACATGCGGAAGATCAACGCCCCTCCGTGCGCCGTCACAAAGAACGTCATCACCGAACCCTTCGCGCTGGAAACCAACTTCAAACACATCATTCACGCCGTCGGCCCGGACTGTCGCCGTCCCAATCAGGACGAGTCCCGCCGCGAGCTCTTGGCTGAAACTTACGCCAACCTGTTCGCCACCATCGAAGAGATGGGCGACATTTCCTCGGTGGTTTCGCCTCCCATTTCCATGGGTGTCTTTGCTTATCCTCATCGAGAGGGCGCCCGCCTGACGCTTCAAGTTCTGCTCGAGATGATGGACGGCGAGAAAGACTACGGCATCCGAAACTACACCATCGTGGTCAAGGAAAAGAACTTCATCAGCAACATGCGAACCGTGTACCGAGAAGGCGAGGATCAGTTCCCNGGCGTGGACACCACGATGCAGGACTCAGTTCGCTAATCGCCGGTCGATGCGGTCCAATTGGGCATCCAAGGATGCTCGTTCATCGTTGATCTTTGCGAGCGACGCGCTCTCTAGGTTGCGCTCGACGGAGAGTTTCATGCGTTTCATTTCGTTGATACGCTGGGTGCGGTCCTTGGGGCGGTTGACGGCGCTCCGCATGCTCATCAGCCACTCTTCCAGNAGCGCTGCACCCCATTCNGGGACACGCAATTCGCTTGAGAGGTAGATGCTTTGCCGTCGGTGCTGGAACCGTGTTTTTCCTTCGCTGGTTCGCAAGCCCTGAATCGACCCGGGGTTCCACGTCTCCAGTGGGATGTGAAGGTGCTGCTGAATCATCAGGGATCCGTCGCTGTCAAGGAGGAAATCGGCGATTAGAACGCTGGAAGAGAGGCGGATGAGAACCTGTACGATGTCATCGTGATTGGCCCAATCCGATATGCGGACGGGGCGTTCGCCCCACGTTTCTTCGCACCAGACCTCAATCGCCATGTTGTGGGGGTGCATGCTTCGCTATCGTTGCCAACCCATCATCAAGGTTTGTCCCCTGCACCCGCTTTGCGGCGGTATCAATGTTCAAGACGGAACAGCGCTTCGCCCGAGCATGGTGGGCTCCTGGGGGTCGGTTCAAGCGAATTGGACCTTGGTCTTCGCCTTGCTCATCGGATGGTACATCCTCATCAAGACGTGGGAGCGGAACGGCACGCTTGACCGGTGGAACGCCACGCGCGCGCTGGGNATCGTTCTCATGGTTCGCACCCAACGCGGGCAACGCTTCCTCGATTGGATGGCGCGCCCCCGGTCGTTCTGGAGGGCGTACGGCGAAGTTTCGCTGTGGGTTTGTTCNGTTTCCATGCTGATGGTCGGTTTGGTCGTGTTGTTGGCGTTCATCACTTCGCTNATCTCACCGCCCACGGCGACCCCGCCCTCGGCCAGCGAATTGGTCGCTGTGCCGGGGCTCAACCCCGTGATTCCGTTGGGGTGGGGCGCACTGGCGTTCGTCGTGTCGTTGGTCATCCATGAATTTGGGCACGGCCTGCTCGCTCGAGGGCACGGCATGCGCGTTCGTTCGTTCGGTCTTCTGCAACTCGGTCCGTTGCCGCTGGGGGCCTTTGCTGAACCCCAATCCGATGAACTGATGCGTGCGCCCCGTCGAGAGCGCCTCCGCATGTTTGCTGCCGGCCCCGCCACCAACCTCTTCGCCGCGTTTGTGATGCTGATCCTNCTCGGCGGTTTGGCCACGCAATTTGCGGCCGAGGAGGATTACATTCACGTTCAGGGTATCGTGATGGACGGCGGTGCAGACCAAGCGGGGATGGAGCCTTGGGACACGTTGGTCTCCATCAACGGCGAACCGGTGCACACGACCGACGACTTCCGTACGATCTTGAACGGCTACACCAGCAACGACACGGTCGATGTGGTCGTGATTCACCAGAACGGGGAACGAGAGACCCTTCAGGCCACGTTCGGCGATAAACACCAGTACTACAGCGACCTCGGCTGGAGCGAAGAGGTCCTGGCCAACCTTGAGATTCAACCCGGTGACCCGTTCCTCGGGGTTGAGGGGCTTTCGGAAGGCACGGCCGGCATCGACCGGCTCGCCGGACCGCTCTCACCTCGCTTTGATGGAACGTGGGGTCAGCGTGCCCTGTCGCTGCCGTTCCACATTCTGACCATTCTGCTGGTGCCGTTTGAGTTGGGCGGTGTGGCCATTCACCCGTTTGAGGAAGCGCTGATGGTGGCGGACAACGGTGGCGTTGGTGGTTTGCTGGGAACGGACGTGCTGATGTTCTTCGCTCACCTGTTGTTTTGGCTGATGTGGGTGAACATTCTTCTCGGATTTACGAACCTCATTCCCATGGTCCCGTTCGATGGAGGCCACATGCTCAGGGACATGCTGCATGCGTTCCTTAGCGGCGTCAAACGTGTTGGACGGAAATTGAAGCTGTGGGACTTGCACCCCATGTGGGTGGACCACATTTCCACGCGAGCCTCGAGCTATTCGTCGCTGGTGCTCTTGATGATGCTCTTGTTCACGATGTTCATTCCTTACCTNTGAACGGAAGAAGGGCTGAACGACGCCGGGCGAGTTCGGCGAGAATGTCGTCCGTGCTCCGTTGGGTGTCTTCAGCCATCGTCGTGGTTTGGTGCGCAGCGCGTTTGCTCAGCGCCTTGAGCGGTGCCGTTTCCCCCTCGGGCGAACACAACAGACCGATGAAGCGATTCAACGGCATGCCCTGGTTCCAATCGATGAACGGCGAACCGTTTCGATTGAGCGGCAGCGCAGGAATCATCGTTGCCAGACGGGCCAGCGTGCCGGTCAGTCCTACGGTTTCAACGCGGAAGATGCGCCATGAATCACCGCGTACGCCTTTTCTTCGGTGGGCGTAAAGCGGCATCAAACCGGATCGCTCGCCCTCTCGTATCATGGCGTTCAGTTGGTCCTTCGTTCGCCCCGANAAGTAGAGTTTCTCGGGGCGTGTGGACTTGACTTCGATCGGGAAACAACAATCCCCGCGCAACGCCACCAAATCGCCGCTTCCCTCCATGCCCGAACCGGCCGCACGAACCACCAAAAACGGCCGTTCAATCACGCGGCTCATGCGGCTTTTTTCTTCAGGAGAACAGCTCTTGGTGACGGCGTGAACTCCTTTTTCAGTACCGGCAAGCACCTCCCGCAATTCACGCTCGTAAGCGCCGGTCATGGCAGGACATCGTTGTCCATCGTTCTTGATAACTTCGGCCGACGCTGGCCTCGGAAACGGAGTTCCGTGCACGGTTTCAATCGCCGACCGATAGGTTAGAACGGGAGGCTGGCGTGAACCACCCCGTGAAGCCACTCTACGTCCGGACGGACGACTTTCGCTTGGCGCATCGCCTGCTGAACGAGTTCAGCGCTCGAAACCTCCCCGTCAAGCAGGTTTCACCTGCTCAAAGCATCGATTCGGAGGCCTATTGGTTCGGTACCCTCGAGGAAGTCACAGCGTTGGGAGGACGCGGCGTGGCCGTTGAGGCTGATTCGGTGGAATCCACCGTGTCCACGTGGTTGCTTTCACGGCAACTCGAGGCACCGCCGAAGCGACTGGTGGTCGGCGTCGACCCCGGTCCACGGCCCGGTTTCGCGTTTCTCTCGGATGGNGTGTTGATGGGCAAGCGAGAGATGGACGCCATCGATGCCGCCGTTGACGCAACGGTGAGCCTCGTCAATCACGTCAAGCCGGGCAGCGTGCTCGTTCGCATCGGTCACGGCTCACCCGTGCACCGAGACCGCCTCGTGAACCGCATGCTCGCCTTGGGCTATCATGTTGAAATCGTCAACGAACACCGAACGAGCGCCGGTCAACCTCGACACGCACATGGCTCAGCGGCCGTCAAGATCGCCATGGTGGCGGGCCGGGCCGTTCATGAGCAGAGGGAAGTGCAGGTGACCGACGGTGAACTTCGCAACCTCCAGCGCATCAGCCGGCAGCGTTCCAAAGGCCAACTCACGCTTTCCCTGGAAGCAGCGGGGTGCGTGGCGCGCGGTGAGGTGACCATGGACGAAGCCTTGCTCGAGGCCGGCTACGACGCTTCGTCGTCTTGATGGGGCGACGGGACTGGCAGGGACGCCAGTTCGGGCGAGCGATTGAGCCACCATTTGAACACCCGCTCGGTGGCCACGGGCGCGAACACAACGGCGCCGAGCACGGAGAACAATGCGATGAAGGACATCGAAGGCACGTCTCGGGTTCCATAGGAATCAGGCCCGCCCACCATCAGTTTGACCGTTCCGAGCCAGGGGATTTCCCCTCCGGCCACACCCAACACCCAATCGTCCCGGATGGGGCCGACCACGCCCGATGCGCTGTGGACACCGGCCGAGCCGTTGGTCGCTCCAGCGCCTTGGTCGACCGAACATTTGTTGTTGTCGCCGAGGGTGAGCAGACCTTCGTGGCGGGGCTGCCACTGCCAAACCACAAGGTAGGGCTCAACGTTGCCGTGGGCGGGTCGCTCGCAGTCGTAGTACCCGGCTTGCTCGCCGTTGAAATGAACGGTGACGTTGGTCACGTTCTCCACCGAGGTTCCGGGAACCGACCAGGTCAGGATGCAGGAGCCGGGCAGACCGTCCTCAGCCAGACGTACATCGTCGTACGTGGCGTTTTCGGGGCAGGGTTCTGCTGCCGTTCGGTCGGGAGCGACGGTTTGCTCCGCCACCACGCGCATGATGGCTCGATGGATGATGGGCGTTCCCGCTTCTCCGTTCTTGGCGTAAATGATGACGTCGCCCTCGAGACCGTGTTGACGGTAGCCGTGTGCGGGGTGATTCACGTCCGTCGCTTCGGCGAAGGTGACGATGGTGTCGGTCGGCTGGTTGTGAACCAAGATGAGGTCACCCGCATCGATGCTGCCGATTTCACCGGCTTCGTTGTGAATCATGGATTTTGACTCGACCACGACCAACGGGGGCATGGACCCCGTGTGGACGTACATCGCACCGACCAAGCAAGCGATCATGGCCACTGCGAGCCCGATTTCAAGCACGAGCGAACGCAGCGGGTCGTGGTCAGACATGGTTCGCCCTCGGCTTCACCGCTTCACGCCGCGCTTATCAAGGAAAGCATTCCACTNCTCCAGATGACCGGCNCCCAGCGCTTCGGCTGCTTCCACGCCTTCCGCTTTGCGTCGTCGAAGTTCGGCCGTGGATTGAATCTCCATGAGTTCTTCAAGCAACGCAACGTAGCCTCGAAAGCGAAGGAATTCGGGAAAGGCGATCAGGAACACGATGAGCGAAATGACAGCACCTACGATGGCGCCGCCCGTGAAATCGTTCCATTCGGCGTGGTCTTGCAGAAACAGAATCTGGTACATGCACGCAACCAGAAGCACGCCGCTGGCCCCCGCCACCGTGGCNCTGATTCCGAACTGTTTCCCGTGCTGTTTGGCCCAAAGTCGGCCGAAGAAGGTGGCTTCCTCACTCATGCCTTCACCGGTCACCACCAACAAACGCGAGAACTTCAAACCTCCCACGGTTTGGTCGTGGCTCCGTTGTTGGTGTCACCGCTGTGCGCATCATTCAAATGCGATGGAACGCATCATGGTTAGTAGCCCGGGTGACCATCATGCGTCAAGCCATCTTCCTCACGCTTCTTTTCGTGCTCTCCGTCATGTCGCCGTTGGCTGCGGCGGCGACCACCGAGACCCAGTTCAAGGACGGGTCAACCTCCTACGAGCACACCTTTTCCCAGAAAGGCACGGGGCCTGCCGGTGTCATCACGATGCCCATTGGTGCGAACGTCCAATCGGCCACGTTCAACTTGTTTGGCGACGCCAGCACCACCACGTACACCAATTTCACCACCGACTCGCATTACGGTGGCGCAGGCGACCAGGACTACACGAGTTCCAACGCCGGCTCCCCCTCGCCGTTCACCACCGCCCGNCGGGACAANTTTGAGGTCAACAGCCAAACCGTGAGCCTGAAGGGCAACCCCACGGAACTCACGCCGCGTTTCTCGTCAACCAGTTCGGTGGCGACCCTCGGGAGCGCCCACCTCAACACCACCGGCCAGTTCGTTGCCCTGAGCGACCAAGGCTACACCAGCCCCACCAAGAAATTCGCTGATTTGACGGCCGCCAGCAACACGCCGTGGGGCTACACCGGTGTGGTCGTGCCGATCAACAGCTCTGAAATCCACGTCATTCGATACTCGAGCCAATACATCACCAATGCGCCCGCCAGCATCATGCGCATCGATGCCAGCACCGGCGCTTACCTTGGAACAGCGTCCTACAACACCGGGACGTGCGGGACGTCAGCCACCCGCAGCATTCACGATGCCGACGTCTACAACGGCGACGTCTACACCGCCCACTATTCCTACTACATGGTGAACAAGTGGGAGGTCGGATGGAATGCGGCCGGTACGCAGGTCCAATGGCAGTGCAAAACCTCCTACAACTACCAGTATCCAAACTACATCACGGGCGTTGACTTTGATGACGCCACCGGCAAGATGTACGTGTCCGTTTACGACACTTCGGCGCAAAATCACTACCTCAAGGAGGTGAACCCTGCCTCCCCCACCGTGGTCACCGGAACCTGGCTGATGACGTCCACGTCGTACTACTACGACCACGGAG
This sequence comes from Methanobacteriota archaeon, assembly GCA_002725275.1. Next base: position 6,238 of record PBOE01000002.1, on the reverse strand, counting down.
CGGGCCTGTCGGTCAGCATGCCCAACGTCATGTACAANATCTACTACATGAACACGGACTACAAGAGCACCCACTATCACTTCACGATGACCAGNGGCCTTCTGTCGAGTCANGGCGAGCGGGTGATGCCCGGTGGCGGCCACTACGGTATGGTCGACACCGACGACCACAANGTCATGTTCTCGTGNCATTGGACCAGCACCAGCTACTGCAATCAAGGCCTGCGGAAGGTCCACACCTACGGCGACGGCGCTCACCACGACGTGCGCTCTTCCTCGCTCACCACCCAGATGATCGTCGGTCAAACCACGTCCATCCCACGAGCCGTCAACACCATCGACGTCGACGGTATCTTCGGCTCCTTCCCCACCGGCACCAGCGTTCGCTTGGACGTCTCCAACGACGGCGGTACGACGTGGAAAGCCGGCAGCGTCGGACAAAAGGTCACCNTCACCAACGCCGGGACGTCAATCAAGTGGCGGGCGACGCTCAACGGCAGCGCTTCCAAGACGCCCGTGCTGGGCGACGTGGTGCTGTCCTACACCACCAACTACCAGAGCAGCGGCTGGTACTACGCCTANCAGTACATCGGTTCGAGCGCCAGCAGCGTGATCGCTGCCACGGTGGACTGGAACGAAACACGGCCTGCGGGGACGTCNATCACGGTCAACGTCGGTCACAAAACCAGTTCCTCCAGTTGCGGTACCGGCGGCTCGGGCGTGCAATCCTACACCTCGCCCAACACCACCAAATCGATGACCGGCACGTCGTACTACTTTTGCGTCCGTATCATGCTCTCCACGTCGTCCACCAGCGTGACCCCGTCCATCACGGACCTCTCCATTGCGCTGCATTCCAANGCGCCACTCCAGCCCGGTCTGAACATTGACGGTCAATCCGCATNGAAGCGCTCTGCTCAAGCGGGTGCGCTCATCGGACCCGCGACGGTCACGAGTCAACAATCCGGTAACACCNTGTTGCAGAAACTCAACGACGCCATCCCGAACACCGGTTCGGGGACGGTCGATATTCCGATCGAATTAACCTCTGAATCCGCAGGAAAACTGTCCATTGAATCGTTTGAGATCACCTACACGATGCAAACCACCAACCTCGACCTGATGGTCCCTGAAGGCGAAATNCTCCACGAGCGGATCACTCCCTACGAGGTCGTTTCAAGGCACGTCATTGGCGAAGCGGCCAGCTCGATGGTCAGCGCTGAGCTCACGCTNATGACCGCCGGAAGTGCGGCCAACTGGCCGGTGATTTCCTGGCAGTACGGCGACGTCTTCCCCGACCCGAACGACCCGGCGCAGTACGTTGAAGTCGACCCCACGTCGTATTCGGTCGAGAGCAACGGCATCCTCGAAATCCACTGGAAGTTTTTCATCACCAGCGAACTGCCCGACCAAGACAACGTGCGTTTCCGTGTGGGTTGCCTTGACGACAGCGGCACCGCTGGCTTTGCGCCTGAGCCGCTGACCTCCGACGAAGGGCTTCGCGTTAACCGCTCCTTCGGCCTTGGTTGGTTGAACGTCCGAGACAACGACGGGGAACTGACCTCGATGGATTTGGAGGACGGTTCGTGGGTGGCTGCCGGCGACCAACTCCACTTCGTCGGCGCCATGTGGTTCCAAGACACGGACGATGCCCCCAAGGACAGCGCTTTCGACGTCCGCATCTCACGCAACGGGTACGTGGAGAGCACGGCTCGGGACACGACCAACAACAACGGTTCGTTCTTCATCTCGGTCGACCTGCCCGCCATTGACGTTCCTGACGGTCTCACCTACGAGGTCCAAACCTACAACGAACGAAACCCCGATCACGTTCAGCAGCCCAACAGCGAATGGCGACGCACCTTCCTCGTTGACGCCACCCACCCGGAGCGCAAGCAAGTCGCACCCGTTGACGACGCCTACGAAGCCGCCAGCAACGAGCAGACGATTCAGGTGCTCGTGGACGACAAGGTCGGCCACCCCATGGAACTCGAACTCAACTACTGGGTCGAGGCCGACCATGACGCCAACCGAAACGGTGAGGCCGACCCGGAGGAGTACGTCTCCAAGGCGGTGACGAACACGACCGAGGCTCGCACCAAGTGGTTCATCACCACCATCGACACCTCTCGCAACCCCAACATGGGGCGAGTTTCGTATTTCTGGGACGGCGGTGACCAAGCCGGAAACCCGCTGCACTTCACCGTGATGAACGAGGACGATGAACTCCTGAAGTTCGAGGCGAGCGAAGGCTTCCTCTACGACGATGCAACCTTCCGAACCCGAAAGGACTCGTCCGCCATCTTCACCGGCTTGGAGTGGCTCGGCCATGAAGACAATGAAGCGGTCTTTGCAGGCATGGAGCAAACCATTTCCCTGGGCTTCATCGACGCCAACACCGCCATTGACTTTGAATTCATTTCGCTCGTGTTTGACTTTGAGGGCCCCAACCCCGCTCGAGACGCCCAGAGCATTTCCTACTCGGGGACCAACAACACCTTCTGGTCGGACTCCCCCTACATCCACCTCTTCCCAACCAGCCGCATGGTGCAGACCACCAACGAGTCCGGTCTGCCGTGGATCCTCCTGGACTTCCATTTCTCCTTCAGTTGGGACTGGCCCGACGAAGAGATGGGCGATGTGGCCCTGATGTACAAGGAACTGGGCAACGACGACCCCAGCCGAATCTTGCTGCTCGAGCACACCTTCCGCGTCGAAAACGACCTCATGCTCTCGCCAACGGACTTTGCCGTGGAGGACATCAGCGAGCCACGGACGGGGCCCGTGGCCGACGGAAGCCGCGTTCGCAAGGACGACCGCTTGGCGTTCACCGGGCGAGTCGTCTACGAGGGCAGTCAAACCCCTGCGCCGCGCGATGTCGGTATCCTCGTGGAAGTCTTTGACGGCGAGAAACTCTGGTCCGACGGTTCGCTGACCACCGACGGTGGTTACGCCGTTGAAGTGCCGCTTTCCTCGGCCTTGACGCTCCAATCCTCGCCCTCCAGAACGTGCCTGATTTCCATCACCAACATTCCTGGTCGCGGTGAAGACATGACGGGAACGCTGGTCTCGACCACGTTGCAGGTCATCGTCGACGACGCCGCACCTCGAGTCACCCGCCGGATTGCACCGCTGAACGTGATCGACATCTCCGCCAACAACGACCTCGCTCAAATCGAAGTGGAGTTCCAGGGCACGGAAGACGCCGACCTGACGGGCTCCAAGCAAGTCGTCCACTGGGTGATGCGAGACGCCACTCGGACGATGACCATCGGTGCAGGCTCAACCCTGCTCGGCATGCAACAGGACGGTCAAAACGTGATCTGGACGGGCGTGGTTGACATCACGGCCGGCGGAACCATCGCTCCAAAGGCCGGTGATTTTGTCGGATTCTACGTCACCGGCTACGATGCGGCCGGCAATCAGTTCCCGGTTGTTTCCAACTCCGAAGCCAGCCCCATCCCGGAACTGGCGTCCGACGACACGGACTTCGAACGCCAGTGGGTTCGATTGGGGGCGGTCGGTCCTGAACTGCGCGTCAAGAACATCGTGTTGAGTGACGACCACATCGCACCGGGCGCTGACATCGACATCACGGCGACGGTGTACAACGCCGGCGGCAACACCACGTCGCAGTTCAAGGTGGCCTTCTTTGCGGGTTCAAGCGACCAACCGTTTGAGGTTGTTCGCGTCAACGGCATCGACGCCGGGGAGATGTACCCGGTCACCGTCGTGTGGGAGTCGGAGGACGTGGACCGCGTTCGTGTCGTGGTTGATTACGAAGACGAAGTCCCCGAGGCCAACGACGACGACAACTCCGCCGAACACGCCGTCACCATCGCATACGGTCAGTACCTGGGCTGGTTTGACTCGGTTCGTGAGCAGCCACTGGCCTGGATGTTCGCCGTGCTCAGCATCCTCACCTTGGCGGTGGTCTTCACCGTCGCGACCAAGACCTCCATCGATTACGGCGACGGCGCCTTTGATGAGGACGAAGAGGACTGGGAAAACGAGGACGACGAGGACCTCGACGAGGATGAGGACCACGTCTGACGTGGCCGCCGAACCAAGCCAAATCCTCAAATGCAGTGGGAGGAGGCCATCTCCACGAGGGTGGGGAGACCATGTCACGCGTGTTTTCCCGGCTTCATCCAAAACTCGCTGAATCCCTCGAAGAAAAGGGCTGGCAACCCACGCCCGTTCAGGAACACGTGCTGCCCGACGTGATGGAGGGTCACGACCGCCTCATCATCGCCCCCACCGGGTCCGGGAAAACGATGGCCGGTATCCTGCCGCTCTTTCATCGGTGTTTGACCGAGTCCTGGCCGTCCATGTCCATCCTTTACATCACGCCGTTGCGGGCGCTGAACCGAGACGTCGATCGCCGCCTGACCGAACTGGCAGAAGCCGTGGGCCTTCGGGTTGATGTTCGCCACGGCGACACTTCTCAATCGCAACGAGCCAAACAAACACGCAACCCGCCCAATCTGCTCGTGACCACCCCTGAAACCTTCCAACTGATGTTCAGCGGCAAGAACCTCCGTGCCATGTTGAGCAGCGTCAAAGCGGTGGTGGTGGACGAGGTTCACGACCTCGCCGCCTCCGAGCGCGGCTGGCAACTCGGCGTCGGGCTTTCCCGTCTGGAGGCGTTGACCGGGAGCAGCGTTCAGCGCCTCGGCCTCTCTGCGACGGTGGGCAACCCCGATGAGGTGGCGCACTGGCTCTCCCCGGGCAGGGCCCAACCGCTCATCACCACGGGTCAACGCATCACTGAACTCACGGTGGAGTCGCCCACACCGCTTCCGGAGGACGAGATCGGTGCGGTGGACGAAGCGCTCAGCCCCAAGCAACATGCGGCTTACCGCCACCTGTGCCACATCCTTCGAACTCAATCCCCGTGTCTGGTGTTCGTGAACAGCCGCAGCGACGCGGAGACGTTGTCGACCAGGCTTCAGGCGATGGCACCCGACCTCAACATTGGCGTTCACCACGGGTCGCTGGCCGCTGAAACCCGCCAGCAAATGGAGGATGAATTGCGAGACGGCACCCTTTCGGGTTTGGTCTGCACCTCAAGTCTGGAGTTGGGCATCGACGTGGGGAGCGTACGACGCATCGTTCAGGTGCATTCGCCAAAATCCGTTGACCGGATGCTCCAGCGGGTGGGTCGCGCCGACCACCGCCTGGGCGGCGTGGGGCGCGGCCACGTCATCTCGTGGGACGTCGACCATCTGCTGGAATCTGCAGTGGTCGCTCAACGCGCCATGGTCGGTGAAATCGAACCCGTCGTGTGGCGCAAGCGCCCCGGCGTCATCGCTGCCAACCAACTCGTGTTAATGGCGCACTGCTTCAAGGCGGTCAGCATCGACGAAGCCACGAACCTCATCGCTGCTGCACCTCAGTTTGAGGGGTGGACGCGACCCGACACCGAAGCCGTGCTTCAGGTGCTGGCCGAGCGATGGGTGCTCCGTTTCACGCCCGTGCCGAGCGAGGTGCCGTGGTACCGATGGCCCAAGGCCGTCTACGAAGTGGCCAAGGAGGAAGCCTCGGCTCGCGGCGAAACCCTCCCGGAGGACCTGCCCCTGTACAACACGCCCGACCAGGACGTCCCCCGCTTGTACACGGAACGAACGGTGGACGTGCCCAAGCGATTCTCCCGAGGGTGGTTGTCGACGGCCGGAAAAACCCGGGAATGGGTGTCCAACCACCTCTCGATGATTCCGGACAAAAAGACGTACCGGGTTCGCGACGCGGTCACGCGACGCAGCCTAGGGAACGTGGACGAGGCGTTTGTGCTAAGCCTCAACGACGCCGGTGAGGACGACGACGGTACGCCTCGCCGTTTCGTCATCGCAGGACGAACTTGGCTCATCGTTGACGCCGACCCTGAACAATCCGAACTGCTTGTCGCGCCCGTGAGCGACCACGGAAAGGCGCCGCAGTGGCTCGGTGAATTGCCGCCGGTGCCCGAATCCGTCGCCCGCGAGGTGGGCTACCTTCGACACCTCATCGCCCACGACCTCGGTCTGCTTGAGGCGCCCGCCCCGCCGGAATTGGACCCGTTGGGTTTGGTGCCCACGCGCACGGCGAACTTGCTCGACTACCCGCTGGACGATGAAGCGCGAAGCATGCTCGCAGAAACCATCGCCGCCCACGTGGAGGCGACCGGCACGCTGCCCACCGACCGCATGATGACCCTCGAAGAACGCGACGATGCCTTCGTGCTCAACTGCTGTCAGGGG
>PBOE01000001.1 GCA_002725275.1 Methanobacteriota archaeon | reverse complement strand
GGGGCCCGTCGTCGGGGTTTCTGCCCTGGCCGCTTCCCTGTCCGATTTTACGATCCTCGGTGAAGAGCACGGCCAGCTGTTCCTCTCGTCACCGCTCGAGACGCCCGAGGTCATCAGCGGCGAGGTGGACGCCGCCGGTCTTGGAGGCGCCAACCTCCATGCCTCTCGTTCGGGCATTGCGTCTCTCATTGCAGACGACGAAGAGGATGCGTGCGAACTGGCCGCCACGTTGCTGTCCTACCTGCCCGACCACAACATGGCAGACCCACCGATGCTGTCCACCGGGGACCCCATCACCCGACTCAACGAAACCCTGCAGGACATCGTACCTGACAATCCCAACAAGCCCTACGACATGGTGAAAGTGGTGGAAGAGGTGGTCGATGATGGCGTGTTCATGGAACTGTTTCCGTCCTATGCCGATAACATCATCATTGGTTTCGCTCGAATGAACGGCTCCCCGGTGGGTGTGATCGGCAATCAACCCAAGGTGCTGGCAGGGTGCTTGGACATTGACGCGTCCATTAAGGCCGCCCGCTTCATTCGTACGTGTGATGCGTTCAACATCCCGCTCTTGACATTCGAAGACGTCCCAGGTTTCCTTCCCGGCGTCGTCCAAGAGTGGGGTGGTATCATTCGCCACGGTGCGAAACTCCTGTTCGCCTATGCGGAAGCGACCGTTCCAAAGTTAACGCTGGTCACTCGGAAGGCCTACGGTGGCGCTTACCTTGCGATGTCATGCAAGCACCTGCAGAGTGACTACAACGTCGCTTGGCCAACGGCTGAGCTTGCGGTCATGGGTGCGGAAGGGGCGGTCAACATCATCCACCGCCGAGAGATTGGCGCCGTCCCCGATGAAGACAAAGAAGGTGTTCGTCAGCGTCTGGTGGACGAGTACAAAGCGAAGTTCGGCGACCCCTACGTCGCTGCACGAAACGGATGGCTGGACGACGTCATCGAACCCCAGGAGAGCCGATTGCGGTTGTGTCGTGCCCTCAACATTCTGAAATCCAAGCGAGAATGGTCCCCGCCCAAAAAGCACGGCAACATCCCGCTGTGATTCATTTCAACTGTTCCGCTCGGGCGAGCAGGCCGCCACCGCTGGGCTCTGAAACCTCTTCAACGGCTGCGATTGAGGTGTCCGCTCCACCTCGAGAGCGCGTTCGAACCAAAACCACCACCACCAGCACCCCGATGATCAGGACGCCGCCCATGGCAACAGCGGTAAGGGTGGCCGTCGCCCCGCCTGCGCCGTTGTCCGGCGCCGTTTGGTTTTCCTCATCGCTGGGTGCGGCGAGTTCAACCACCTTGCTGGCGATCACGCTTCGTCCAAGTTCCTCGTCAAAGAGTTCGAGTTCGAGGTACAGGGAGGTGGATGGATTGGAGGACATGGGCAGCAGCGTGACGCACTGGTAGGCCCCCGTGCCACTGCTCAAACACGAATGGTTCACCACCACCCGTGCGCCGTCCACGGACACGTTGGCCGCAGTGTTCACCGTACCGTCAACGTCCAGCACCGACCAGTACATGTTGGCGGTGGAACCGCTCATGCCTTGAACCGATTCAATGGACACAAAGGGCAGATCGCCAACCGGTTCAACGGTGATGTTCAGTTGCCCACTGTGTACCGATGTCCCGTCCGACACGTTCAACCACACGTCGTCAAACACGCCGTACACGTCTTGTTCGGGTACCAGTTCGAATGAACCGTTCACCAGCGAAGCCGTGAGGCCGGTGAGGTCGCCCTCCATCGACCAGGTCAAGTCATCGCCATCAACGTCGTAGGCCAGCGGGGCAAGGGGCAGGGTGAACGTCGTGTCTTCGGGAAAAGAGATGTTGGTCCACTGCGAAGCGTTGACGATGACGGGGTCGTTGACCGGGTTCACCACGACGGGGATTTCCAGCAGCAACGACGGATTTTCGCCGTCGCTGACCAGCACTTGCAGGACCGTGGCGCCGTTGGCGTTGTTGAGCGGCGTGAGCGTGATTCGTTCGCCTTCAATGCTGTAGAGAACAGGGCCCTGTTCCCCGTTTTTTACACCCTCAATGTGCACCTCCAACGGCACACCCTCCGGGTCGGAAACCACCTCCTTGAGGTTGTACACCACGCTGGGTCCGTCTTCGTCCATTTCCTGAATAGGAACGGTTCCTGATTTTACGGGCGGGTCGTTCACGGGTGTCATCACCACTCGAAGTTGCGTAGACATCTCATCAAGGGTCTCGCCGTCGCTCCGGAGGGTGACGTCCAACAACGCTTCACCCAACCATTCCTCGTTGATGGCGTGGTGGACGGTCATGTTGAGGCCGTCGTCAGCGATGTCAACCCGGAAATGCGAGGCGTCCTCTCCGGTGAGCGTCGCCTCCGTGATCCGAACCGCTTGACCGTCAGGGTCCAGACCAATGCTGGAGGCTTCAACCGTGCGCGAATTGTGCTGAGGAACGTAGACCACGGGTTTGGGTGAAACGGGGATGATCGGCGTGTTGTCCCTCAAAACCACGGTGCCAAACGTGGACGGTGCGCCTTCAACTTCCAGCCGAAGCCAAGCTTTCTGAAGCCCTGGCGCAACGGGTGACATGGGGTACACGCACGTAGCGCTTCCATTGACTCCGAGGCTTCCTGACGCTTCCCAAGGCCCGTTCGACCACCCACACGTCAGGTTCACGTCCCAGCCCGGCGGCAATGCTGCGTAGGTGGTCCCGTCACGCAGGGTCCATTCCAGCGTGACGGTCAGGTTTTCCGTGCCGTTGATGGCTGATGAGGCGTTGTGACTGACGGTGGTTGACGTCCAACGAATGAACATCGCAGGTTCCAACTCTTCGTCAACATAGGCGTTAGCATCGCTGACGGTTCTGGGCCCCTCCGCTCGGTTGAACGCTTCTCGGAACCGGGCGTGGTCCCCGTGAAGGACGGTGTCGAGGTAGGCAACGACGTGATCGGCTGAAATCTCAATTTGCGCTGATTGGCTCATCGTGGGGTCGCCGTCGCTTTCGAAGATGGAACGAGAATCTTGGAATTGATAGTGATCAGCACCGAGCAGGTGAATCCAGTGCCATGCCAGACCGGCATGGGCCTCAACGCGCTCCATGGCTGCCTGGGACGGGGCCACTTCGTCCACCGTTCCCGTGATGAACAGACCCGTGTTGGGACGCGGGAAATTGGGTGAGGCGACGTCGGTCCAGCCAAACCCTTCCTCGAGGTCCTCAAAATCGATGCCGAGACCGTACAAGCCTCGCGGTGGGTGGGCGTCGGTACCTGCAGAGGATTGTTCCCAGAACGGGAACGAAAGGTAGGCAGCCGTGGCGCCTTTGCCGTGCCCTGAAACGCCCCAGTGGTCAAGGTCGATGTTGCCCGCCGTCCCCATCACGTGTTCGTTGGATTGGTTTTGCTCCACCATCGAAGATCGGATGTCAACGAACCGCTCCAAGGTGGCCTCCACGTTGGTTTCATCGGAAAGCGCTTGGGTGATGACCACGATGAAACCGCGCTTCACCAAGGACGTTGTCCACAGGTCGTAATCGTCCAAGCCCTCCCCTGAATCTCCCACGAATATGATCCAGGAAAAGGGCCCGTTCCCCGCCATGTCTTTGTCCTCCCCGTCAAACATGGCCGGATAGACCATTCTGACCTGAGGTGAGAACGGACCACCCAAGTTGTACTCCGTCCAACCAACGGGAAAATCAACCCCCTCATGGGAGGGTTCGAACGATGTCCCCTCCTCAAGCAGGGCGAGGCCAGAGGGCGCCCACAGCGAGAGGATGATGACACCGACGAGCGAGAGATGAAGGCGTTGCATGCGTGTCCCCTGCCACCCACCGGGGTTCGTGAATCAAAGACTCTTCTGTTTCATGCGTAGGTGGCAAGCAGGGATTCAGCCTCCAACAACTGCGTCAACAGCATACCGAGGGATGGCAAATCTTGGGCCCGTTCCGGCGCCCAGAGCAGACGCCAACAGGCCAAGTGTTGGGCGACCAGCAACCATCGGCCGTCGAGCACCCCTCCGGTGATGGCAGCGGCTCGCTCGTCAACGGTCCCGTCCATGGGCTCGTAGACGGACCTCAGCAGCAACACCTCCGCATCGAGCACGTCCTTGTTGTCGAAATCAACGATGACATCAGGAGCATCCGAGGTCATGGCGTCCATGTAAGGCACGTCCTCGAACATACGCCGGCTTGGAAGCTGGTGAATCCGACCGCCCAATTCGGCCCATGCCGAGGCGGTGGACCGAGCGGCACCGCCGCCACCGACAAGACCGAGAACGTGGTCGGATGGGGTCCGTCCGTGGTGGTGAAGGACATCGGCAACGCCGGTACCATCAACCCCTGCGCACCACCAGCCGCGGCCGTCCCAACGCAGGGCGTTGACGCATTTGTTGGCCATCGAGTCGTCCAAGGCCACCACGGCGCTGGAATCCAGTTGATGCTTCAGTGGCGCCGTCAGGTTCAACCAAATCTCTTGTTCAAACATGCGCGTGGGAAGCTTCGTTGAACGGGACCTCGCTTGATCAGCGATACCGTCATGGCCAACCAGCAAAGGATGGACTTGGTCAACCTCACTCGCAGCATCTACCGCCTTTTTCAACAAGGCTTTGGTCCGGAATTTCCCAAAAATCGACCCGGTGTACACCCACGGAATGGGTTCGGGCACGGCCCCGGCGTAGCCCCAAGCCAGTGCATCGGGAACGGTGTTCACCTCGATGAGTTCCATCGTGAGCTGTTTGTCGTTCAACACGATGCCAAGGTGTCGAGCCACCAGAGCCGTCAGCAGAGGAGAGAGACTGTGGTCGACGGGACGGCCGGCAATTCCGTATCGGATTGCTGGCATGGTCGTACCAAGCGGAAACAACTCAAAAAGCCGCCGTAGCGTCGTGTGAACCTTCAAGAGGGAGTGCGCACTGCTCGTTACCATGGGAAGAGCCGTGGGACTCATGACCGCCGGTCTTGGCACCTACATGACGTTCAAGATGTGGGCCGAATTTCAAGACGCCCTTGGTACCGTCTTTGGTGCATCGTGGGGCATCATCATCGCCACCGTGGTGTTCCTCATCTACCAGTCGAACAAAAACGAAAAAGCCTACGAGGCCTCGTTCGGTGAAATCATTCCAAAGTCCATCAGCAAAGGACAGATGGAAGCCGATAACCCCCAACCGGTGATGTTCATCGCTGGATTGTACGTCTTCATCATCGTGATCTTTGAAATTCTTCTGGCTGCGGTTTGATGGTGAACCGTCATGCCCGGCTTGATGGAGGTCTTCATTCTCAAGGACCGGGTCAACGGCGACCGAGACAACATCTTCCTGATGTTGTTTGAAAAAGCCTTCATTCTCATCTCCCTCCTGGTCGTCCTCTTGGTCGCCGTTTCCCTCAATTTCCCGTTGTGGGGGGTCGCCGTCGCCGTGGGGGCGTCGTTGGGCCCCATCGTCTACGGTCACTACTACGTTATCTACATCCGTCCGGTCAAGAAACAACAGAAGATTGATGAGAGCAAGAAGCGAGGCAAGCGCAAGAGGAAGTGAAAAGATGCTCGGGTTTTCGACAATATTGGAATTCTTCGGACTTGAGGGCATCGAAGGCATTGACGTGTTCTTTGCGGCCATGGCCGTCATTGGAACGGTCCTCTTCACCATCTACTTCTTGCTCGTCCTCATCGGCGGCGTGGCCGATGGCATTGCCGATGCCATACCCTTCGTCGACGTGAATTTCGAAATGGATGCAGAGGGCGTGTTCCACATGCTCACCATCCAAGGCTTGCTGAGTTTCATGATGATGTTCGGTATTTTTGGTTTGGCCGTTTCCCAAGGCGACTACCCCGCCGGCCTGGCCATCGGTGCTGGCTCGCTCGCTGGATTGAGCTCCATGTGGGTGGTCGGCAAGGTCTTCCAGGCCATAGCCGGTTTGGAGACGGACGGTACCGTGGTGCACAACATGGCACACGGCGCCAAGGGAACGGTGTATCGAACCATCAAGCCCGGTCAATCCGGGCAGGTCCAGGTTGAGTTCCAGGACGCCTTGCGAACCTGTGAAGCCGTGGCCGAGGACGAGACACTCACCATCGAAACCGGGAAGTTCATTCTGGTGACCGGAAACATTGCAGAAATTCTCGTCGTGCGCCCACTCAAGGTCGCTGACGCCATGGTCTCCGAGGAAGAGTAAGGTCCTCTGCCGTGTTAAGTCTCTTAAAGGAGAAGTAGCGTGGGCCAACCATGATGGATACGCTCATCCTCATTGGTATCAGCCTGTTTGTGATTACCGTCCTCGCCACGGTCTACATCGCGACCAGTCGCTACAAACTTGCACCAGCCAACAAGATCCTCGTCGTCTACGGTAACACCCAAGGCGCCGGCGCCGCAAAGTGTTACCACGGCGGTGGGAAAATCGTCTGGCCGTTGGTCCAGAACTACGCCTTCCTCGACCTCAAACCGATGACCATCAACATCAACCTTGAACACGCTTTGTCGCAGCAAAACATCCGCATTAACGTGCCATCGACCTTTACCATCGGTATCGACACCAAGCCTTCCATCATGCAAAACGCAGCCGTTCGCCTGCTCAACCTCGACCAGGTCGCCATCGAAGACATGGCCAAAGAAATCATCTTTGGACAACTTCGTCTCACCGTTGCTTCGCTCACCATTGAGGAAATCAACGGCGACCGTGAGGCCTTCTTGAGCCAAGTGGTCAACAACGTGGACACTGAACTTCACAAGATCGGTCTCTACCTCATCAACGTCAACATCACGGACATCACCGACGAAGCCGACTACATCAAGTCGATCGGTGCCAAGGCCGCTGCTGAAGCCATCGCCAAGGCCGACGTCGACCGAGCCAACGCTACCCGAGACGGTGCGGTTGGACAGGCCGAAGCCGACCGGGCCCGTGAAATTCAGGTCGCCAAGAACCGGGCCGAGTCCGACAAGGGGCAAAAGGAAGCAGAAGCCGACCGACGTGTCTTCGTCCAACAGCAAGAATCCAAGGCCGTTGAAGGTGAAAACCTGTCCCGTGCCGACATTGCCAGTTTCAACGCCGACCTTGCTGAAAAGGAAGCTGAAGCGCTGAAGCGTTCGGAAGTCGCCAAGCGTAAGGCTCAGGTTGAGATTGAGAAGGCTCAGTACGAGTTCGAAGGCCAGCGTCTGCGAGCCGAGGAAATCGCCCGTGAGGAAGTCTCGAAGCAACAGATTGAAATCGCCGCAGAAGCCGAGGCCGAACGCCAGCGCCGCATCGCACAAGGTCAGGCCGACGCCACCCTGGCGGCCTACAACGCCGAAGCCGAGGGTCAGCGAGCGGTGCTCGAAGCCAAAGCCGAAGGTTATGCTCGACTCGTGGCCAGCGCCGGAGGCGATGCCAAAGCCGCTGCTACGCTGCTCATGGTCGAGAAAATCGAGGAACTCGTGGCCCGTCAGACCGAAGCCATTGCCAACCTCAAGATCGACAAGATCACCGTTTGGGACTCGGGCAACGGGACTGAAGGCGGTGGGGCAACCTCCAACTTCGTCTCCTCGCTCATCCAGAGCCTACCTCCGGTCCACGACGTGGCCAAGATGGCAGGGGTTGACCTTCCGGACTACCTCGGTACGATGAAAGACGAGTGATTCCCCCGTTCACCGACGGGTCGCTAAACCGACCCGAGCGCACCACGACCGGGCGACGGCTTCAAGGACCCGATGAGACGGACCCAACCAATGGCCTCCGACCTTGAAATCGCACGCGCCGCCAACATGGAACCGATTGAAGCGGTTGCTTGGAAACTCGGCATCTCCGCTCACGAGCTCACCCCGATGGGGAACGGCGTGGCCAAAATCAACTGGCGTGCGCTCAAGGAGCGCTTTTCAAAGCCGCAAGGCAGCCTCGTTCTGGTGACCTCGGTCAACCCCACGCCATTTGGCGAAGGCAAGACGGTCACCACGATCGGCCTCACTCAGGCACTGTGCGCCATCGGCCAGTCCGCCACCTGTGTGATTCGCGAGCCATCAATGGGCCCGGTGTTCGGCATCAAAGGCGGCGCAGCGGGCGGCGGGCACGCACAAGTGCTTCCGATGGAAGACATCAACCTCCACCTGACCGGCGACCTTCACGCCGTGACCTCCGCTCACAACCTGCTGTCCTCCCTCATCGACAACCACCTCAAACACGGGAATGCCTGCAAGCTCGACCCGACAAGGATCTCTTGGCCCCGCGTCGTGGACATGAACGACCGTGCCCTCCGCAACATCACCGTCGGCAAAGGCGGTCCGGCCAACGGCCAAGTTCGTGAGGATCGATTTGACATCACGGCAGCCAGTGAGGTGATGGCCATCCTCGTCCTGGCCACCGATTACGCCGATCTTCGCAAGCGCTTGGGTGACATCGTGGTGGGCACCTCAACCGAAGGCCATCCCGTCAAAGCCGAAGACATCGGTGGGGCAGGCGCCATGGCCTTGTTGCTGCGTCAAGCCTTCCTCCCCAACATCACGCAAACCCTCGAGGGCAACCCTGCGTTCATCCACGGCGGTCCGTTTGCCAACATCGCTCACGGCAACTCGAGCATCATCGCAGACCGGATGGCGTTGGCTGCGGCCGACTTGGTGGTGACCGAGGCAGGGTTCGGTTCTGACATGGGTGCGGAGAAATTCATGCACATCAAGGCGGCGACCTCGGGGAAAGCCCCCGATTGCGTCGTGATGAACGTCACCGTCCGTTCGATGAAACTTCACGGCGGTGCGTTCGGGGATCGCGGCGGCATCCGGCCTGACAAAGCCACCCTCGAAGCCGAAAACGTCGAGGCCACCAGCCTCGGTGCCAAAACCAACCTCGACCGACACATCCGGAACATGACCTCCTTTGGGGTCCCCGTGGTGGTGTCCATCAATCGATTTGCATCCGATACCGAGGCCGAACTGGCCGCCATCAGCCAAGCAGCGCACGACAGCGGAGCGAGTGCCGTGTGCATCACCGAGGTGCACGCCAAAGGCGGTGAAGGTGGAAAGGACCTGGCTGAGGCCGTGGTGA
This sequence comes from Methanobacteriota archaeon, assembly GCA_002725275.1. The sequence continues at coordinate 6,605 of PBOE01000001.1, read as the reverse complement.
AGGCGGTGCAAAACCACGTCGCCGCCGGTCGCCCCTTCGTTCCCCTGTTCACGCCTGAGACGGACGTGCTGGACAAAGCCGAGGCGGTGGCCAAACGCATGTACAAAGCCGAAGGGCTGGAATTGACGGCCAAAGCCAAGCGTGAGTTGGACCGAATCCGCTCTTGGGGCTACGGCCACTTGCCCGTGTGCATGGCCAAAACCCAGTATTCGTTCTCGCACGACGCTGGCTTGCTCGGCGCACCGACCGGATTCACCGTCCCCGTTCGAGAATTCAGATTGAACGCTGGTGCGGGTTTCGTGGTCGCGGTTCTCGGCGACATGATGACGATGCCAGGGTTGCCAAAGCGCCCGGCTGCCCTCGACATGGACATGGATGAAGACGGGAACCTCCTCGGCGTGTTTGGGTGAAGGAATGGACGTTCTGGGACGAGACCATCACGAATGGCGTTTGCGCGTGCAAACCGTCGACGATTTGTGGGTCTTGCACCGCCTGATTCAACCCGGTATGTCCGTCGGGATGCTCGGTGAGCGCAGGGACCAAACCACGGGCGGCGACGAAGGTGGTCGGTCAAAACAAGCGGAGCGAAAGAAGATGTGGATTCGTCTCTCGGTGGACCACACCGAGCATCAAACCTTCACCGACACCTTGCGAGTCCACGGCATCATCGAAGAAGCCCCCATTGACATCGGCCTGCACCACACCCACGTGGTTGGGCTTCGCGACGACATCAAACTCTCCTCCGCCCGAGGGTTCAGTAAGCACGACCGGGACTTGCTGGATGAGAGCCTGCGGGCTGCCAGCCAGTCTCAAGTGGCGTTGCTGGTGGTGGAGGGCGACGAGATGATCCTGTTCTTTGCCTCTGCACGAGGCTTGAGGGAAAGTGCAACTTGGACGATGCGAGGAGGGGGCAAGCGAGGCGATCTTCGTCAAACCGATGGCATCGCCAAGCAGTTCAGGGCCACCATCGTTGACGGGTTGACCCAACAACTCGATGACGATCTTCCTTTGGTGTTGTGCGGTCCGGGACAGAACCGAGACCGAATGCTGGCCGACCTCAAAGCGGCTGGCCACCAACGCCAGATGCTGTCTGTCGGGACCACCATCGGCGGGCGAGCCGCGGCCAACGAAGTGCTGCGGGAGGGGTTGGCAGGCGACCTGCTCTCACAGCATCGTATGGTTCAGGAAATCGGACTGCTCGAAGAGGCGTGGAAGCGGATCTCCACCAACGGGGCCGTCGCCTACGGCCAAGCGGCCATTGAACGTGCAACGGAACAAGGCGCCGTGGAGACCTTGCTCATCGGCGCCGACGTGCTGAGGGAAGGAGAGGCGAGCGAGGGAAAGTCGTGGACGGCCATCGCCGAACAGGTAGAGACCTTTTCAGGCAGCGTCNTCCAGTGCTCGATTGACCACGATGCAGGGGAGCAACTCATGGGGTTTGGCGGCGCCGTAGCGCTGCTCCGGTACAAGGTGTGAGGTATGCAGTGGATTCATTTTTCTGACCTCGGTGAAGACCCGAGATCCGCCATGCAGGGTCATCGGTGGTTGGTTATGAACGCCGAGGATGTACCGCAGGCAACGGCTGCCTTGGCCTTCAGCGAACTCGAGGACGTCCTGGTGGCCGTCGACCACCGGGGCGTTGAGGTGCAACACGGTCTGTGGATGCGCGCCGTCCACCTCATGCTGGTCAACGACGCAGAGCAAGCCGAAGCGCTTCGCTCGAGCAGCGGCATCACGCAGGTCATCGCCAGCGACCAGCCCGTGGAATCCCATCTTTGGTAGTGGGTCTGGAGGGACTCGAACCCTCGATCAACTCCGTGTAAGGGAGGTGTCATAGCCGCTAGACCACAGACCCATATCCTCCTGTGAAGGTCCCTTTTTCAAAAGTACGCACGATACGGAACGCTCAAAGCATGAGGCGGCGAGGATTCCCCAATGGATGAGACGATCCAGGCGGCTGCGGCAAGGCTGGTGCGCCGACTCAAAGAAGGCGACCACACGCTGACGTTGGCCGAGTCCTGCACGGGAGGGCTTCTCGCCAGCACCCTCACCGACATCGCCGGTGCCAGTGCTTGGTTCAAGAAATCGTGGATCACGTACGCTAACGAGGCCAAGATCAGGGAACTGGGCGTGGACGAGGAAGAGCTGGCGCAAAAAGGTGCGGTGTCCGCTCAAGTCGCCATCATGATGGCCAAGGGTGCGCTGATGCGAGCCGATGCTGATTTTGCAATCTCCGTCACCGGCATCGCCGGCCCAACCAACGAAGGCAGCAAAAAACCGGTGGGAACCGTCTACGTCGGCATCGCCTCTCACACCGGCTGGGCCAACGCCATCCGAACCCAAATCGGCGGCACTCGGGCGGAAAACAAAGCCGGTTTCGTCTATTTCGCCCTTCTCACCGCCATGAAGTGCTGGGACGACGCCATGCGCCGTATTGAGCAGGACGAACAGGACCAACTGGACGCAGCAGCCGAAGCCCTTCGCCTTGAAGAAGAACGGAAAGCAGAACAGGAGCGGCGAGACNAGGCGGCGAGGGAACAGGCGCCCTGGCAAGATGAGGCGTGGTCCGAAGACCAAGACAGCGAAGAAATTGGTCTCGAGGTGGAGTGGACCGAGAGCGAGGAATGACCGCTCAACAGCCCTTCCAACCGAGGCACATACCTTTTGAATCGTCGTCCTTGTTGTTGAGGCATGGGTGAGCCGTGGTCCGACATCGTCGCTCACCTGCGTGGTCAGCGGTTGCTCGCCCCCCAGTCCCTTCAGGAGCGTTTGCTGGGTTTGGCCGACCCTAAATCCGTCATTGAGGCCGCCACGGCGCTCAACATGTCGGGCGGCATGCTGACGGCCACGATGCTTGACGACATGATCGCCCACGCCACTGGAGCCACCGCCTCATCATCGCCGGCGCCACCTCGCCCGGACCCGGTCCGCCAAGTCCCGGACGACCTGGCCCGTACCGTGGCTCCNCTCGCGGAGCCCGAACCGGTTGACCTGCTGCTGCGCAACAACCTCCCGGACTGGAATCAAGCCGATTTTTCGATGCACGCCAGCGACGCTTCTTCGGACATCACGGTGCACTACGACATCACCGGCAACTCCACCACGGAAGGAAAAATGACCGACATCACGGCGTGTTTTAATGACCGGCTGCAGAGCATCAGAAAACTCATNGTGCAAAATTCGAACCTCCCGAGAAAGCATCAGGAAATCTCCCGCCTCCTCGCCGAATATTCACGGTACCAAGGCTACGACAACAAAGCGGTGGCCATCGGTCTGGTCAACGAGCCCCGCTACACCAAAAACGGCCATCTGATGTGGGGGCTTGAGGACGAAACGGGTGAAATGACGTGCCTGCTCACCAAGCGAAGNGGCGAAGATCGCGACCGGGCGCACGAGCAAATCNTGGAAGCGGGGCTCATGCCCGACGACGTCATGGGCGTCTCGGGGACGTTCAGCCAAACCGGGGACATCTTCTACGTCGATGANCTGCACTTCCCGCTGGAAAACAAACACCAGAAGGTCAGCTCAGAAGCGGGCGTGAGCGTGGCCTTCCTTTCCGACATTCACGTTGGGTCCAAGACGTTTCTCGAGGCCCAGTGGCACAAGATGGTGCGCTGGTTCCACACCGACCCCCTGGCGAAGACCATCAAGTACCTCATTCTCTCAGGNGATTGCGTTGACGGCGTGGGCATTTATCCGGGCCAGGACAAAGAGTTGGCCATTCCCGATCTCTTCGCCCAATACACCGAATTCGCACGCCTGTTGGAACTTCTCCCCGAATGGGTGGAGTGCTTGATGCTCCCTGGGAACCACGATGCAGTTCGACCCGCGGAGCCCCAGCCAACCTTCGAAAAAGACATCCAGCAGGACTACAACACCACCACCTTTGTTGGAAACCCCTGCGATTTCTCTCTTCACGGCGTGCGGTTGTTGTCCTACCACGGGAAATCCATCGACGACTTCGTCGCTGGCCTTCGAACCGTCACCTACGCCGACCCCGTCGAAGCGATGAGGGAGATGTTGCGACGTCGTCATCTGGCGCCGCAATGGGGTGGGAAGACGCCCCTTTCTCCCGAACCCGAAGACGGTCTGGTGATTCGCGAGGTGCCCGACATTTTCGTGACCGGCCACGTTCACGGACACGAATGCCTTGATTTCCGCGGGACGACGTTGGTGTGTTCCAGCACCTGGCAAGACCAAACGTCCTACCAGCGCATGCTGGGGTTCCAACCCAAACCCTGCATGCTGACCATCATCAACCTGAAGAGCCACAAGTCGATTTCAATCCCGTTTGCTTGAAGGCATCAATTCCACGGGTCGTCCTCGTCGGGCTCGTGGCCGCGAACCCGCAAGAAGGCCAGCAGCACCAACGCCAGCACGATCAGAGCGACCACTTGCAGGGTGGTGTCCGACACTTCTGAAGAGGAACTCTCGTCGGTTCCACCGTCATCAACGGTACCGGGCGTGTCGTCAACGGTCGCACCGGCGTCCACCGTGAACGAGAGCGTGCTGGAGTTGAGATTCCCCGACGCATCAGCGCTGACGACCTCCAAATTGTACGTGCCGTCGCCCAACACCTCCGTGGTAAACGCGTGGTTCTTCTTGGTAGCGAAGGGGTCCTCGTGAATCGATTCGCCGTTGATGAGCACGCTTTCCGTGGCGCTTTCCGAGGTGTACCACGACACGGTGACGCGGCCGTCTTCGAGCACTTCGGCGGCGAGGTTCAACAGGTCGGGTGGCGTTTCATCCACCACGCTGCTGGTGTTGAACCACACCACGACATCCTCGGTTTCGTTGGCGGAAATGTAGGCCCAATAGCTCGTGCCGACCTCAAGACCCGTCAGGGTCACCGCATGGTCGGTGCCCGCTGGAGTTGACAGCATCGGGTCCTCTGCGCCCGGTGTTTGGCCGGCCGGAGCCACCCGAATTGAGGTGGCTTCCGACACCGTGGTCGACCAGGTCAACACCGCCGAAGACGAGGTCACCGTGTCCACCGAAGCCCCGAAGATTTGTTGCGGGACCTCGGGCATCTCAAAGCCCGTCAGTTGAGCGTAAGTGTGGCCGGCCACGTCGTAGCTGGACAGCATGGCGGTTTGGCCGTCGCCTTCCAGGATCACATCGATGATGTTGGGATCGTAATCGATTCCGTCGTCCGGTGCGGGGTTGGCTCCGCCACCCAGCGTCCACGTCGCGGCGTCTTCCATCACGTCCCGCCACTTTCCAGTTCCGAACCCGTCTTGGCTGCCGATGACGATGATGTAGCGGTAGTTGGGAACGTCGGAACCAATGACGTCCTTGCTGACGGTGAAGGTGATGGTCTTGGCATCCACGTCTCCGGTTACGTCAATGCCTCGGGCCGAAGCGCTGCCGGTTTCTGCCTGAACGGCCTGCACCGCTCCCGGCTCTCCCGTGCCGCTGATGGCCACTTCCCACGCCCAGTCAGGGTGCACCTCTGCGTTGGCACCCGTGAGCATCGCCGTACGCCCGTAGGACGTCTCGCCCTGGTCCACGTAAATCTGAACGATTTGGTGGCTGAAGCCGTTGGCCAGGCCCCAAATGTCGGTCATCTCGCTCATGGTGAGGATGAACTGAGCGTTCCAAGCACTCTGCCGGACCGTGAGGTGGGTGGCATCCCAGAGGCCCCCACCGTCCGGCGTGTTGAAGTCGGAGGCCAACGGGTAGACGTAGTCGCCATCGCCCGTTTCGTCGCCCACCGCATCGTCGAGTTCGAGGAGGGTGACCCATTCTTCGAGGTCAGGGAGAACCATTTCGGCCGGGGCAGGAGGCGCCATTTCGGCATCCATGCCGTCGCCGTACGACTCGGAATCTCGCCATGACGTGACCACCTTGACACGGGTCGAATAACGCGGAGCGAGGCCGATGTCGGCCCATGGAACTGAGAATTCGTACACCTCGTCCACGGCGCAACCGCCGAGGTTGGAACTGCCCGTGAGGGTCCACTGCTCTTGGTCGCCAACCTTGCCTTGCGCACTGAACAGGTCCCATTTGGCTCGACCGTCTTCGCGGATGTTGTCAAAATCAAAGGCGACCATGTGCTTGGACGGGAAGCCAAGGATTTGATTGCCGTAATAGGTACGGAAGTTGGTCTGAGCCTCGTTGAAATTCACTGCGTTCGGCTGCATGAAGTAAATCGCAAGGTCGGGTGAGTCGTACGACCCCACGCCTGCTGCTTCGTCCAGTTCGTCAAGCGTGGCGGCGTCAACGCGAATGAACACGTTGGAGGCGTCGTAACCAAAGTGGAAGGATTCGATATCAAAGTTCCCACCGGAAACCGGAGCATCGTACCGCGCTGCACCGTCCCACTCACCCGGGAGGGCGATGCCGTCGATCATCGGCTCGATGATGGCCGATGCGGCAGGGTCGGCCACGGCCGGGTTGGTCCACAGGTCTTGCAGGTAAGGTGGGAGGTCGAGGTTGATGGCGCGGTAGATGTTGGACAAATGAACCTTGAACAGAACGTCCCAGTTTTCATCGTAGCCGCTGTCTTGGTCCAGCCCGTACCACCAATACCAATCGCTGCCTTCAGCGATGTAGAGCGATTCCCAGGCCGCTGGTAGACCGGGGTCGTTGGGGTTCGTGGCTTC